>NZ_CP053435.1:5435000-5552500 GCF_013127955.1 Spirosoma taeanense | reverse complement strand
TCTGGGGGATGCCTATGGCTTCTGGCGGCGAGGAAGGACGTGGCAAGCGACGAAACAGGACGGGGACCCGCTGGCAGGGGCTGATCCGTCTGTATCCGAATGGGGCAACCCCTTATCTTGAAGAGATAAGATCACCTTTAGGTGAGGCAAACGCGGTGAACTGAAACATCTAAGTAGCCGCAGGAAGAGAAAACAAGTATGTGATTCCCTGAGTAGTGGCGAGCGAACGGGGAACAGCCCAAACCAATCATGTTACGGCATGATCGGGGTAGTAGGACCTGACATCAAGCATCGAAGCGAACTGAAAGCATCTGGGAAGGTGCACCACAGAGGGTGAGAGTCCCGTACGGGTCAGTGACGATGTGGGTTGGGTATCCTGAGTAGGGGGGGACCGGCGAAATCCCCTCTGAATCGGCCGGCACCATCCGGTAAGGCTAAATACGACCAGAAGACCGATAGCGCAGAGTACCGTGAGGGAAAGGTGAAAAGTACGGGGAGTACCCGGGTGAAATAGATCCTGAAACCAGACGCTTACAAGCGGTCGGAGCCTCCAGCGGGGGGTGACGGCGTGCCTTTTGCATAATGAGCCTACGAGTAACCGTCACTGGCAAGGTTAAGGACGTGGACGTCCGGATCCGAAGCGAAAGCGAGTCTGAACAGGGCGCTCTAGTCAGTGGGGGTTGACGCGAAACTTGGTGATCTACCCGTGGCCAGGCTGAAGGGGTGGTAACACACCGTGGAGGGCCGAACCGATAAGCGTTGAAAAGCTTCCGGATGAGCTGCGGGTAGGGGTGAAAGGCCAATCAAACTGAGAAATAGCTCGTACTCTCCGAAATGTTTTTAGGAACAGCGTCTCGTGTTACCGTCTGTGAGGTAGAGCGACCAACAGGATGCGGGGGAGTCACATCCTACCAACTTCTGATGAACTCCGAATGCGCAAGACGGGTGCGGGGCAGTGAGGGGCAGGGTGCTAAGGTCCTGTTCCGAGAGGGGAACAACCCAGACCATCCGCTAAGGTCCCCAAGTGTGTGCTAAGTTGAACAAAGGCGGTCCGGCTGCTGAGACAGCCAGGAGGTTAGCTTGGAAGCAGCTATTCCTTTAAAGAGTGCGTAACAGCTCACTGGTCGAGCGGGGCGGGCGTCGATAATAAACGGGCATCAAGCACAGCACCGAAGCGATGGACATACACTTAGAGTGTATTGTGGTAGGAGAGCATTCTATAGGGGGTGAAGGTCAGGCGTGAGCCGAGCTGGACCGTATAGAAAAGCAAATGTAGGCATAAGTAACGAGAATGAGGATGAGAACTCCTCACACCGAAAGGCTAAGGTTTCCTCCGCGATGGCAGTCATCGGAGGGTTAGTCGGGGTCTAAGGGGCAGCCGAAGGGTGGGTCCTGAGGGGAAGCAGGTTAATAGTCCTGCACTAGTTGCACAGGAACAGCCATGACGGAGTGCCGGGGGTTCTACGTCCGGACGGAAGTGGGCGTTGAGGGGAGGCTTCGGCCGAACCGAAGGACTGAAGGGGCTTCCAAGAAAAGTGGTTGTTCGTTAAGCGTGTAACTACCCGTACCGCAAACCGACACAGGTAGCTGGGCAGAATATGCTAAGGTGCGCGAAAGAATCATGGTTAAGGAACTCGGCAAGATGACCCTGTAACTTCGGGAGAAGGGGGGCCTAGCCAGTAATGGAAGGCTGCAGAGCAAAGGCCCAGGCGACTGTTTACCAAAAACACAGGACTCTGCAAAAATGAAAGTTGACGCATAGGGTCTGACACCTGCCCGGTGCTGGAAGGTTAAGGGGGGAGCTTAGGGGGTAACTCCGAAGGTTTGAACTGAAGCCCCAGTAAACGGCGGCCGTAACTATAACGGTCCTAAGGTAGCGAAATTCCTTGTCGGGTAAGTTCCGACCTGCACGAATGGTGTAACGATCTGGGCACTGTCTCAACCATGAGTTCGGTGAAATTGTAGTAGCGGTGAAGATGCCGCTTACCCGCCACGGGACGGAAAGACCCCGTGCACCTTTACTACAGCTTAACATGGGTAGCTGGTCAGGCATGTGTAGGATAGGCGGGAGGACGTGAAGCGGTGTCGCCAGGCATCGTGGATCCGCCCTTGAAATACCGCCCTTGGCTGACCGGCTGCCTAACCCGGAAGGGGACAGTGTTTGGTGGGTAGTTTGACTGGGGTGGTCACCTCCGAAAGGGTAACGGAGGTTTCCCAAGGTTGGCTCATGCCGGACGGTAATCGGCAGGGGAGTGCAATAGCAGAAGCCAGCTTGACAGTGAGGCAAACAGGCCGATCTGGGACGAAAGTCGGGTATAGTGATCCGGTGGTTCCGCATGGAAGGGCCATCGCTCAAAGGATAAAAGGTACGCCGGGGATAACAGGCTGATCTCCCCCAAGAGCTCACATCGACGGGGAGGTTTGGCACCTCGATGTCGGCTCGTCACATCCTGGGGCTGGAGAAGGTTCCAAGGGTTCGGCTGTTCGCCGATTAAAGTGGCACGCGAGCTGGGTTCAGAACGTCGTGAGACAGTTCGGTCCCTATCTGTGGTGGGCGTTGGATGACTGAGGGGGTCTGTCCTTAGTACGAGAGGACCGGGATGGACATACCGCTGGCGGATCGGTTGTTTGGCCGCAGGCACGGCCGAGTAGCTACGTATGGTTAAGATAAGCGCTGAAGGCATCTAAGTGCGAAACTGGCCCCGAGATGAGTCATCCGGTATAAAGGGTTGTGCGAGACGAGCACGTGGATAGGCGGCAGGTGTAGGCGCTGAGAGGTGTTGAGCTGAGCCGTACTAATGAGCCCGGACGCGAGTTAGTGAATAAGTCTTTGTGGTAGTTGATTGGTTGGGCTGGCCGGTTGGCGCATCAAGGTTTCTCTCTGTGGGGCAAAAGACACCAGGATATAGGCTGGGCCCGTTAGGGTTTGGCTGGACGTCACAACAGGTTGGTGCTGGTAAGGCGGGTGGACACCTCTTTCCATTCCGAACAGAGCCGTTAAGCCCCGTACTGCCGATGGTACTGCTGTCACAAGCGGGAGAGTAGGAAGGTGCCACCTGGTGCATTGAGGGCGAAGGCCGCTGGATCCCCTGTTGGGGTGCTCAGCGGCCTTTCGCGTTTAAAGGGGGGAAGACAGCGAGGGCTGCGCCTAACAAAAACGCCCCTGCATTCACAGGAATAGGTGGTGTGAACTATAACGTAAGCCAGAACTCTTCCATTAACTTTAGTGTCTCATCGACTGATTCGGCCACTATCAGTAAAGCACGGTTTTCCGCCTTTAAGAAACCATCAGTTACCATTCGGTCAAGTTGCTGAAGCAAGAGATCGTAATAGCCATTGATATTGAGTAATGCAATTGGACCGTCGTAAATTTTTAGTTGGCGCCAGGCAAGTATTTCAAATAATTCATCCAGCGTGCCATATCCTCCCGGCAAAGCAATTACCCCTTTGGCTAACTGCACCATTTTATACTTCCGCTCGTGCATTGTCTCAACAAAATGAAGCTCGGTAAGCGTATTATGAGCCACTTCGAGATCAGCTAAAAAATTGGGTATAACACCCGTAACTTCTCCTCCATTCTGCAAAACAGCGTTGGCAACGGTGCCCATAAGCCCAAAACCACCTCCGCCGTAAATAAGCCGAATAGCGCGAGCTGCCATTTTTGCCCCTAGTTCAACAGCGACTTCTTTATATACGGAGCTAGTGCCGGGACTAGAACCACAATACACAACGATACTTTGAGTTGCCACGAATAAAATGCTCGTTTAATTTATCAATTGGTCTGCAATAAGATCGATGTTCAAGCCACCAAAAGTGCCTGAACTCATTAACAAAAACACTTCGGCAGTCTCTCGCTGTTGAGTTAAATACGTCTGCAAATCAGTTGTGTTTGTAAATACATGCAAATCGGGGCGTTCGAAAGCAGAGATAACGTCAGTTGGTGTAATGGGTTCAAGTCTTTTGACGGTTAATGTATGATCGTCAAAATAAACGACAGCTTCGTCGGCTTCATTTAACGAGTCTTTGTACTGATCTAAAAAAGCTTTATTGAGGCTGCTGAACGTATGCAATTCAACGGCGGCTAAAAGTTTTCGATTGGGATACTGACGCTTGACTGCCTGGGTAGTGGCTTCAACCTTAGAAGGGGCGTGAGCAAAGTCGCGGAATATAATCCGATTTCCGTTATGGGCTATTTTCTCAAGACGCCGGGCAGCACCTTTAAATGTGGGTATAGCCTCATAGAACTGGTTTTCAGTGATACCAATACGGTCGAGCACCGTCATAGCGCCAGCAACATTTTTCATGTTGTGTTCGCCAAAGACCAGTACAGGAATTTTTTGGCCCTGTTTTGTAATCAAATATGTCTGACCATCTGCAACCTCATGAGGATGGGCTTCATAAGGTATTTTAGTGATGTCGGTACGCTCTTTCTGACCGATTACATCAAGCATGTTGTCTGACTCATCGAATATTAATATCCCGGCCTTGGGCATTGCTTCAGCCAGCGATTCAAACTGATCGACGTATTCTTCCCAGGTTGGATAAATATTAACGTGATCCCAGGCAATGCCGCTGATAAGCGCAATATGCGGCTGGTAATGCAGAAACTTTGGGCGCGGGTCGACCGGTGAGGATGCGTATTCGTCGCCTTCAATGATGATGACGGGTGCATCAGGCGTAAGCTGCACCATGGTTTCAAAGCCTTCAATCTGAGCACCAACCAGATAGTCAAAGGTTCGGCGGTGATATTTTAATACGTGCAGAATCATCGACGTAATCGTCGTTTTGCCGTGACTGCCGGCAATAACCACTCGTTGCTTCTGTCTGCTCTGCTGATAAATATACTCGGGATATGAGTAAATCGGTAAACCTAACTCCTGCGCTCTAAGCAACTCTGGATTCTCTGCGCGAGCGTGCATACCGACGATAACAGCGTTTAAACTGGTTGTAATTTTTTCTGGAAACCAGCCCATCTCGGCTGGTAACAGATCATATCGCTGCAGTCTTGACCGCGAGGGTTCGTAGATTTCGTCGTCGGAGCCAGTAATGGTGTAACCCTGATGCTGAAGCGCCAGTGCAAGGTTGTGCATGGCACTGCCGCCAATGGATATAAAATGGATGGACTGAGGCATTCGATACAAAAGTCGATGTCAATAGGCAAAAGTACAGCTTCTTTTTGGTTTGCAGGAAGAACCCTAGCTGTCGGTGGAAAAGCTGTGTTCCATCATTATAAAATTTACTCCTTTATCGAATCAAACCCCCTGCATTTTCGTTGACTATCTTGCAAATAGGGTGTACTTGGAAAGCCCAATTTTCGGGGCCAAATTCGCGCCTGTTTTTTCATAACTACAACCCGCAACGGCGGACCATCCATTATATGCACCGAAAGAAGGGATGAAGACTTACTATGACCTTATTGACCAGACATTTGAATTTCCAACCCGGGAGTTTAATGTTGAGAACAATCAACTGATGTTCAACAATGTACCGTTGATGGACATTGTCAAGCAGTATGGTACACCGTTAAAACTAACGTATTTGCCGAAGATCACGGAGCATATTGAACATGCGAAGCTGCTGTTCAAGAACGCCATGAAACGGTATAATTACAAAGGCAATTACACGTACTGTTATTGCACGAAGTCATCCCACTTTCGATTTGTGCTCGATGAAGTTTTGAAAAACAATGTTCACCTCGAAACTTCGTCGGCCTACGACATGCCCATTTTACGCGAGTTGTATAAAGCTGGCAAAATCAACAAGAGCACGTATATCATCTGCAATGGCTACAAACGGCCGCTGTATACTCAGTACATCAGTGAACTGATCAATGACGGTTTTTCGAACTGCATTCCGGTACTCGATAACCTGAAGGAAATTGAGGCTTACGAGAATTCGATAACGGCCGATACCGTTAATTTCGGGATTCGGATTGCAACGGATGAGGAGCCTAATTTTGCTTTCTATACGTCGCGGCTGGGCATTCGGTACAGCGACGTTAATGAGTTGTATAGAAGCAAAATCGCGACCAATGAGAAGTTTAAGCTGAAAATGCTGCACTTTTTTATCAATACGGGTATTAAAGACAGCGCGTATTACTGGAGTGAACTGAGCCGGTTCATGTATAAATACTGCGAGCTGCGGAAGATGTGCCCCGACCTCGATTCGATTGATATTGGCGGGGGAATGCCTATCCAGACGTCGTTCCAGTTTACGTATGATTATCAGGCCATGATTGATCAGATCGTGGAAAGCATCCAGTGGATCTGCAACAAGAACAACGTACCCGTGCCCCATATCTTTACGGAGTTCGGTTCGTACACGGTTGGTGAGAGTGGAGCGGTTATCTACAAGGTGATTGATCAGAAACTACAGAACGATAAAGAGCTGTGGTATATGATTGATGGCTCGTTCATTACGCAACTACCTGATTCCTGGGGTCTGGGTCAAAAATACATCATGCTGTCGGTTAATAACTGGGATAATCCATACCAGAAAGTGAACCTTGGTGGCCTGACCTGCGATTCGCACGATTTCTATAATACAGAAGCCCACAGTGCGGACCTGTATCTGCCAATATTTGATCAGGAAGCCGAGGACCAATACATTGGGCTGTTTCATACTGGCGCTTACCAGGAGTCACTGGGTGGTTATGGTGGTATTCAGCACTGCCTGATTCCGGCGCCACAGCACGTTATTGTGGATAAGGACGAAGAAGGCAATCTGCGCTCGCGGTTGTTTGCACCGGAGCAAAACAGCGAGACCATGCTCAAAATATTGGGCTACGGTGGCGCAGAACCTGGCATGACGGAACTTGAGGCAACCGAAGCAGCTGCTGAAGGCCGGGAAGAAGAGATTGAACTGATACGGGAAGAAGATTAATTTTTCGGTCGTTGTACCCTTGACGGGCATTAATTCACCGTTCAGTACAACGACCGAATTTTTTTGTACTGTTCTACCCGTTATATTCGTTTAGTAATCTGAAGATTAGGTAAGCAGATCAAGCTATTCATGAAAAAATTACTGATTTTAGGTACGGTGCTGGCGACCCTGTCGCTTGGATCATGTGCGCGGAGGGCCAACTGCCCGGCGTACGGAAGCGTACAAAAGCCCGCATCAGCGCAGCAGGTACGGGCGTAAGAAAGCATGTACTGAATTGCCGGTAATCGAGCTTTTACGAAACTCGATTACCGGCAATTTTTTAGGCACACTCCAAGACAAACCGGGAAGCTTCCAGCAGATTCGGTGCACAACCATCGCAGTCGGGGCTAAGTTGTACGTCCTGCGCGATACGTACGGTGCGAACCCCTACCCGCCGACCAGCCTGCATATCGCGCGGAGCATCGCCAATCATCCAGGATTTGTCGGGAACGATGTTGTATTTGGCCATCGCTTTCTCGAGCAGGAGCGAACCAGGCTTACGGGTCAGAGAGTGTGTATCGTAATCAGGATGATGCGGGCTGTAATAAATATCATCAATCAGATGATCGCACTGCTCCTGTAAGTAATTGAAGCACTGCATAACATCATCGCGGGTATAAAGCCCTTTGGCTATGCCCGCCTGATTGGTGATGATAATTAAAAGATATCCGGCTTCTTTTAATAAACGCAGCGCTTCAGGTACGCCTTCGGGAATAATGAAGTCTTCAACCCGGTAGACATAATCTGTACGGTCTTCATTCAACACACCGTCACGGTCCAGAAAAATGCATTTATTCATTGAGTAGCAGAGTCCGAGTTAGCTACAATAATACTATTATTTCATTATTCATTTGAAATATAACACGATAAATGTATTAATTTTCTAGTCTAAGCTCCAGCGTGGAATAAGTGAACTCCACGTTAGGACTTAGAATAAGTTTAGACTCCCAAATTGCTCAACCGCTGTTCCAACGCCTGGATCTTAGCCTCAGCATCGGCAAGCTTCTGGCGTTCCCGTTCAACTACTTCGGGCTTGGCATTGGCAATGAACCGCTCGTTGGAAAGCTTTTTGAGGGTTGAATCGCGGAATCCGATCTGATACTCCAGGTCTTTGCGGGTGTTCTGAACCTCCTGCTCAACGTCAATTTCTCCCGTAACATTGACAAAAAACTCTTCGCCTTTTATCAGGAAAGGCAATCCTTCGGCTTTTTCGTCGACATAGGTAACCCCCGAAACATTAGCCATCTTGCCAATAAGTGCTTCAAGCGTTCTGAATCGGTCCAGAGAGATTGTTTTAATTGCTAAGGGTATCTCTGTTTTGGGCGAAATCTGCTTGGCGTTCCGGATGTTCCGGATATTGGTGATGATTTCGAACAATGTTTCGAAGTCAGTCAGGATTTGGGCATCAATCTGGTCAGGCTGTGGAAACGGCGCAATACAGATACTTTCACCCCTATTACGTTCACGAATCTCCTGCCAGATTTCCTCCGTGATAAAGGGCATGAATGGATGCGCCAGACACATCAGCCGTTCAAAGAAGTTGATCGTGGCCTCATACGTAGACCGGTCGATTGGCTGCTCGTAGCCGGGCTTAATCAATTCAAGGTACTGTGAGCAGAAGTCATCCCAGATAAGCTTGTAGATGGCCTGTAAGGCGTCAGAAATCCGGAATTTGCTGAAGTAGTCCTCAATCTCGATAAGGGTTGTGTTCAGCTTCGATTCAAACCAGCGAATAGCCAGGCCATTGCTGTCAGGTGCCGACTGGTCACTGACCATCCAGCCTTTAACCAGCCGGAAGGCGTTCCAGATTTTGTTGCTAAAGTTACGGCCCTGCTCAACCAGTTTCTCGTCGAACAGCAGGTCGTTACCAGCGGCAGAGCTAAACAGCATACCCGTTCGAACGCCATCGGCACCGTACTGGTCGATCAGATCAAGCGGGTCGGGGGAGTTGCCGAGTTGCTTCGACATTTTACGACCCAGCTTGTCGCGGACCATACCCGTAAAGTACACATCTTTGAAAGGGCGTTCACCTTTGTACTCGTACCCGGCAATGATCATGCGGGCAACCCAGAAAAAAATGATATCGAAACCCGTAACAAGGGTGTTGGTTGGATAGTAATAATTGATATCCGGATTGTTCGGGTTTTTCAGGCCGTCGAAAACCGACATAGGCCAGAGCCACGACGAAAACCAGGTGTCGAGTACGTCTTCGTCCTGCGTCAGGTCGGCTTCGGTCATGGCGAAGAGCAGCTTTTCGTGCTGGACCTTTTCTAAGGCTTCGTGCTTGTTTTTAGCGACGATGATGGTGCCGTCCTGCATGTAAAAGGCCGGAATGCGCTGCCCCCACCACAACTGGCGGCTAATGCACCAGTCGTGCGGATTCTCCATCCAAGAACGGTACATATTCTTGAACTTCGCCGGATGGAGCTGAACCGTGTCGTTCATCACGTTCTCGAATGCCGGCTTCGACAGTTCGTCCATCTTTAAAAACCATTGCAGAGATAGCTTAGGCTCGATGACGGCTCCGGTACGTTCGGACGTACCAACGTTCGACTTATACTCTTCCGTTTTAACCAGATTACCCGACTCTTCGAGCAGTTTGATAATGGCCTTTCGTGCCGCAAAGCGGTCCTGACCGACCAGAATCTGGGCTTTCTCATTCAGCGTACCGTCGTCGTTCAGGATGTCCAGAACGGGCAGGTTGTGCTTCATGCCGAGCGCGTAGTCATTTGGATCGTGGGCCGGCGTAACCTTCAGGCCACCCGTTCCAAAGTCCATCGTTACGTAGTCATCCGTGATGATGGGAATCTCGCGGTTAATTAGCGGAATAATGGCCTTTTTACCGTGCAGATGTTTATATCGCTCATCGTTCGGGTTAACGGCGATGGCGGTATCGGCCATGATCGTTTCCGGACGAACTGTAGCTATCGTAATAAACTGTCCTTCCTGACCCGCGATGGCGTAGTTGATATAAACGAGTTTCTGCTGAATCTCTTTCGTGATTACTTCCTCGTCCGATACGGCCGTACGTCCCTGTGGGTCCCAGTTCACCATGCGGACGCCCCGGTAGATTTTGCCTTTGTTGTAGAGGTCAACGAATACGTCGATGACCGAGTCGTAGAGGGCTGGTTCCATCGTAAAGCGGGTACGATCCCAGTCGCAGGAGGCACCTAGCTTGCGAAGCTGCTGAAGAATGATGCCGCCGTATTTATGCGTCCATTCCCAGGCATACTGTAGAAATTCGTCGCGGGTCAAATCCTGCTTGCTAATGCCGCGCTCTTTGAGCATTGCTACAACTTTCGTTTCAGTAGCAATACTGGCATGATCGGTTCCGGGAACCCAGCAGGCATTTTTACCTTCCATGCGCGCCTTACGTATCAGCACGTCCTGGATGGTATTGTTCAGCATATGCCCCATGTGCAGCACGCCCGTTACGTTCGGGGGCGGAATGACGATGGTGTAGGGTTCTCGCTCATCGGGCGTTGATTTAAAAAATTGGTTATCAATCCAGTATTGATACCATTTTTCCTCAATGTCTTTGGGGTTGTATGTCTTGGAGATCATTCGTCGTCGGCGGGCCTGACCCGTTTGGTATGCAAAAATAACCCCCTCGCGGGAAATACCGGACGAGCGGCTGATTTGGTTGCTCTTCAGTGAATACTTAAGCTTAGCCAACGGGCGGATTAACAGTGGATTTTGAATCAGAAATGCCTTATTTTTACTTAATGTCACTTTATCCACAAGCAGATGGAATTTGGAAAAATACATAACCTTGGCGCTGTTAATTTTTCGCTGCCCCCCGGCGCGGCCTTCAATACCCGTGTCTGGACGGCTGTGGAACCGACGCGCCGACCCGAAGTTTTCATTGGTGGTCCAATCTGGGCTAACAAAGATTACGTCGGTAAAATTTATCCGTCCAACGCTAAGGAGAAAGACTTTCTGCACTACTATACCCGGCAGTTCAACACCATCGAGCTGAACCTGACGCATTACCAGATTCCAACGGCGGGCATGATCGAGAAATGGAAGGCTGAGGCCGTGCCAGGCTTTACGTATTGTCCGAAATTTCCGCAGATCATCAGTCACGAACGGCAACTGACTGCTACCGAAGGACTGACCGAAGAATTTGTGAATGCCGTGCTCGGGTTGGAGGAGTTTCTGGGCATGACGTTTCTGCAACTGCCGCCTTCGTTTGGGCCGGAGAAATGGCCCGTACTGGAAGCGTATCTGAAAAGCCTCCCCGACGAACTGGACGTAGCGGTTGAGTTTCGGCATCCTGACTGGTTCAGCAAGGCAATCGTCTGGCAGCACACCCTCGAACGGCTGTATGGGTTGCACCGGCACGTCGTCATTACGGATGTCGCTGGTAGGCGCGACGTTCTGCACATGGGCCTGAGCAGTCCGGCCTTAACGTTACGGTTCATTGCGAACGAAGGGCACTCAACGGATTACAGCCGGGCCGATGCGTGGATACAGCGGCTGAAAACCTGGTTTGAAAAGGGATTACAGACAGCTTATCTGTTTATTCACGGCGGAGCTGAGAACGATACTGCACCCGAGTTGATTCTGTATTGGGTACGGGAACTGAACAAGCACTGCGGCCTGAACCTCCGCGAACCCGTGTTACAGCCGAAAGTGGTGCAGGGAAGTTTGTTTTAACTAATATTGCTCGTATGAACTACAAGGAACGGATTACATCTGACCATCAGGTAATGTTGGGTAAACCCGTCATTAAGGGGACTCGTATAACTGTTGAATTAGTACTGCGTAAATTATCAGAAGGCGCATCTACATCAGACCTGATGGCAATATATCCGAACCTGCAGGAAGCCGATGTATTAGCTGCGTTGAATTACGCATCCGATGTGTTGGCAAATGAAGAAATAATTATGCTGGATGCAGCATGATTGTTGCTGACGAAAATATTGATCATAGCCTGATTGACGCTATTCGGAAGCTGGGTATAGACGTTTATTCAATTAGTGAGTCCGAGAGTGGCATACGCGATGAGGAAGTAATTGAATTAGCACGTAACCCACCTCGTATTATTTTAACTGAGGATAAAGATTTTAGCGAGTGGGTATTTGCTCATCATGTTCGGGGCATTAGTGTTTTGTTTTTACGCTATCATTTCAAAGAAACGGATGCTATAAAAACGATTCTAATGAAACTAATGTCCGAACGCATCGCCGATCTGACAGGTTGTTTTACAACGGTTACTACTCAGAAAATCAGAATTCGACGAATAGATGTATAGCCAGTTGTGCAGCCGAAAGTCGTGCAGGGAAGTTTGTTTTGAATTGCCACGGGTACCGGTTACCTTTGTTTTATGATTTTAGCAACCTCAACTCATCGGCATCATCATTCTGAGCGGTAACGCAGCAGAACGAGTTGCTCGTGTTTGTGAGTTCGGTGAGACAATCCTGATTACCACAATATACAAAGCCCGGTTCTGCTAATGAGCCGGGCTTTTGCTTTATGAAAACAGTAATTATCAAATACAACGCTGGTAATGTTCAGTCGGTCATGTACGCGCTGGACCGGCTGGGCGCTAGCTATTTGCTTACAGACGACGAAGCAGAGATACGTTCGGCCGATAAAGTAATATTCCCGGGTGTGGGCGAGGCCAGCACTGCCATGGCTTACCTGCGCGAGCGTGGGCTCGATAAACTGATTCCGTCGCTGAAGCAGCCCGTTTTAGGCACCTGCGTCGGGATGCAACTGATGTGCCGTCGTTCTGAAGAAAATAACACGACCTGTATGGGCATTTTTGATATTGACGTTCGGCGCTTTGAAACCGTACCGGGTCTTAAGGTGCCCCATACCGGCTGGAACAATATCCATAATCTGCGCGGTCCGCTGACCGAGGGTTTAGCCGAAAACGCTTACGTATATTTTGTGCATAGCTATGCCGCTGACGTTTGTCCGGAAACAACGGCCGTCTGCGATTACGTCCGGCCATTCAGCGCCATGCTGCACCGGGACAACTTTTATGCGGCTCAGTTCCATGCCGAAATTAGTGGAGATGCCGGACAGCGGATTCTGGAGAATTTTCTAAAACTGTCGTAAACACAGCGCTTTTTTACGTTCATACCATCCATGTACATTATTCCTGCAATTGACCTGATTGAAGGCAAAGCCGTTCGGCTGACGCAGGGCGACTACCGCCAGAAAAAAGAATATAATGCCCGGCCGCTTGAGGTGGCTCAGCAGTTTGAAGATGCGGGTCTGACGCGTCTGCACCTGGTCGACCTCGACGGTGCCCGCGAGAAACGGGTTATCAACTGGAAAGTTCTGGAACTGATTGCTACCAAAACCCGGCTGCATATTGATTTTGGCGGGGGGGTTCAGTCCGACGATGATTTGCGCGTCGTGTTTGAATGCGGAGCGAAGCAGGTGACGGGCGGCAGCGTTGCGGTGAAACAGCCCGATCTGATGGAGCGGTGGTTATCGCGGCATAGTGCTGATAAGATTATTCTGGGCGCCGACGCTAAAAACGAAAAAATCGCTGTTAGCGGCTGGGAGGAAGGGACTGACGTGTGGGTATATGATTTCGTGGAGAAATGGGTTGAGAAGGGCGCAAAGTATGTTATCAGCACCGACGTTGCGAAGGACGGTCTTTTACAGGGGCCATCGTTTGATCTGTACCGGAATTTGCAGGACCGATTCCCGAATCTGAATATTATCGCCAGTGGGGGCGTTAGCGGCATGCAGGATATCGAAACCCTGGCCGACATGAACGTTTTCGGGGTCATTGTCGGCAAGGCAATCTACGAAGGTCGCGTCACGCTGGCAGAGCTGACCAAGTTTGCTAACCCATGAATATGAGCTACATAGTAAGTACGGATAAAACCCGATTAGATGTAGCGCTCATTCACCGGTTTCTGAGCACAGAATCCTACTGGGCCCTGAACATTCCAATCGAACTTGTTGAACGAGCTATTCGAAACTCGCTTTGTTTTGGGGTTTATCTTGACGTAGAGCAGGTCGGTTTTGCCCGTGTTATCACCGACGAAGCTACGTTCGCTTATCTGGCTGATGTGTTTATCGTTGCTGAGCACCGGGGCAGAGGGCTTTCTAAATTATTGATGCAAACCATTTCGGATTATCCCGCGCTGCAGGGTCTTCGCCGATGGGTGCTGGCTACCCGGGATGCACACTCGCTGTATGAGCAGTTTGGCTTTACGGCCCTGGACCACCCCTACATTTTCATGCAGCGCAAGCTGATCGAACGTTATTAATTCATGCTTACCAAACGTATCATTCCGTGTCTGGATATCAAAGATGGCCGCACGGTGAAAGGAACAAACTTTGTTAACCTCCGCGACGCAGGCGATCCGGTTGCGCTGGCGGCTGTTTATGCCCAACAGGGAGCCGACGAGTTAGTTTTTCTGGACATAACGGCAACCGTCGATGAGCGTAAAACGCTGATTGAACTGGTTCGGAACGTGGCTCATACAATTAATATCCCATTTACGGTGGGTGGAGGAATTTCATCCGTCGCCGATGTGTCGGCGCTGCTGAACGCTGGAGCCGATAAAATCTCAATTAATTCGTCGGCCGTGCGAAACCCTGGTTTAATAAACGAGCTGGCTCTTGAGTTTGGCAGTCAGTGCGTCGTGGTTGCAATCGACACACGGTATGTAGATGGCGAACACATAGTGCATACCCATGGCGGACGTAAACCCACCGAATTACGGACAATTGCCTGGGCTAAGGAAGTTGAAGACCGGGGCGCGGGCGAGATTTTGCTGACCTCGATGGATACTGATGGCACCAAAGCCGGTTTTGCGCTGGAATTAACCGCGCAGATTTCAGGCGCAGCGAACATACCGGTGATCGCATCAGGTGGAGCGGGCACGATGGAACATTTCGTGGATGTTTTCACCACCGGCAAAGCCGACGCCGGGCTGGCCGCCAGTATTTTTCACTTCAAGGAAATCGAAATTCCGGCATTAAAGAACTATCTGCGTGAGCAGGGCATCGAAATGCGGGTGTGAGGATATGAGTTCCGGTCCGGATCAGAACTTAAAGCCGAAATCCAGGGAAACAACCCGATTTTTAGAAATGAGCTCGCTTGCCCGGGCTACGTTGACCAAGCCACGTTGGTAGCTCACCCCCAGGTTAAACGCATTGGTCTGGTTAATTTTATACTGGATACCGGTTCCGAGCAGCAACTCAATATCACCAAATCCGTACTGCCGCCGATTACCGCCACTTTCAGCCGTATAAAGTCCATTCCGTTCAGGCTGCAGAGCTTTCTCGGCTATTTTCAGACTTAACAGGCCACCCGTCTGTACGTAAAGCCGGATGCCGGGGGAAATATTGTTCGCAAATAATTTGACGCTCAACGGCACCTGTAGGTATTGGAGATTATAGATCGACTCTTTTTCGGGCGTACCGGGCGTCCACCGCGATCCCCCGAAGGTACCGGGCATCTGAAAACCGGATCGTTTAATGGTGTACCAAAGCCCCGTGCTGAAAGCATAACTGTCTTTAAAGAAGAAATAGTCTAGCGTTGGGCCAACGCTCATCCGGACGGCCGCCCCATTGTCGCCAAAACCTGCGTAACTTCCGGTTCCGGTAGCCGTGTTCAGATTGAGTGAAGGCGCGAGCCGGATGCTCATTTCAATGAGGTGGTTGGGGCGGGCGTAATCGGGGCCGCTTTCGTCGGTGGTAGACTGGCGACGCCGACGGCGCTTACGGTCATCGTCGTAGTCCCGGCGGTTCTTGTCCTGCCCGTCATAATTGTCGCCCAGTATTTTTCGGAACCGTTTATCGGTCGCGCGCGATTCCTTCGTTCTCAGATTATAAAGTGCAGGTGAAGTTGTCTGAGCAACAGCACCAACCAACATGAAGGCAATCAAAATCAGACTTAACCCTGCAACTTTTTTCATAATTTTGCACGTTTTCAATATAGGAAACCCGTGATTTTCATGCGACTATGGATGGCCCTGTTTGGGCTTTTTTTCTCTTTTCTGTTTGCTTCGTGTACCGAAAACGAAGACATTACGCTGGTTCGGCTCGATCAAAAACTTTTTGCGAATAAATCTTCGGATAGCGTTCGGGTATTTCTAAACCAGAATCCATCCATCGCTCAATTGTACTTTAACGCGAACGGAGCCGGAAATGATACGGCACTCGTTCGGGAATTGACCAACCGGGTCAATAATCCGGCGTTGAACGAACTATACAAGCAGGTTCAGACGGAATTCGGCGATATGACCGACCTGAACAACCAACTCGCCGAAGCTTTCACAAATATTAAAAAAGACTTTCCAGACTTTCGATCGCCTAAAGTCGCTACGATGGTAACAGGCTTTCAGGGACCGGATCTGGTTGTTAGCGATAGCTTGATCATTATTGGTCTCGATTATTTTGTTGGTCCAAAGGCGAAGTATCGTCCACAGGGTCCGGAATTTCCACAATATATTCTGCGCCGTTACCAGAAAGAGTATATCGCTCCGGCCATCGTTTTTGCCATCTCGGATAAATACAACGCCACAAACCGGGCCGACCAGACGTTGCTAGCCGATATGGTTTATTATGGCAAAGGGTTTGTATTTACCAAAACCATGTTACCTGAGGTGGCCGACAGTCTGATTATCGGCTACTCAGACAAGCAACTGACCGAAACGTTTAATGCGCAGGACATCGTCTGGGCGCATTTTATTGATAATCAACTGCTATATCAAACGAATCCCGGCGTAAAACAACGATATTTGAACGAACGGCCCTTCACGGCCGAAATTGGGCAGGCCGCACCCGGCGCAATCGGGCGGTGGCTTGGCTGGCGAATTGTTGGCCGATACCACGACGAACATAGCAGTCAGAGTATTGCCGAGCTGATGCGCCTGGCTGATGCCCGGCAGATTTTTGAACAATCCGGCTATAAAGGCCAAAAAGACGATTAAAGTTTTGCCTCTGTATGGTTCCGAGCCAATATTTTCTGGCCGGTAACGACAGTCTATACAGAGGTCATTTAGTAACAGGATTAACCAACAATGGCAAAGCGACGTGAGAATGCTGGCGAGGAAGCCGGTAAAGAAGATAAACGCAAATTGAACCGGGAAGGCATCCAGAAAGCCCTGCGTGTATTTCGGTTCGTACGGCCCTATCGGGTGCAGTTCGCCTTCGGGTTTGTATTCCTGGTTTTATCAACCCTAACGACGCTGAGCTTTCCGGCCCTGATTGGTCAGGTAACAAGTGTTATCCAGGGGAAGTCGCCGTTTACGCTTGGCCAGGTGATCCTAATCTTTGCCGCTATTCTGGTCCTGCAGGCCATCTTTTCATTCTTTAGGATCTATTTCTTTGCGCAGGTTAGCGAGCGTTCCATGGCCGACGTTCGGCGGTCGGTGTATAGCAAGATTGTTACGTTGCCAATTCCTTTTTTTGAAAAACGGCGCGTCGGTGAATTGACCAGCCGTATCTCCGCCGACGTTTCGCAATTACAGGATGTGCTGTCTATTACGCTGGCTGAATTATTCCGGCAGGTGGCTACACTGGTGGGTGGCACGCTGTTTATCCTGTACGTATCCTGGAAGCTTACGCTATTCATGCTGGCGACCTTCCCCGTCATTATTGTGGCGGCCATTATATTCGGTCGGTATATTCGTAAGCTGTCCAAAGAAGCGCAGGATCAGTTGGCTGCGGCCAGTGTGATCGTGGAGGAAACGCTGCAATCGATCAATGTTGTTAAGGCGTTTACCAACGAACGTTTAGAAATCGGTCGTTACGGTGCTGCTTTGCAGCGCATGGTCAATACGGCTCTGCGGACGGCCCGGTTCCGGGGTGTGTTTGTTTCCTTCATCATTTTCGCCATGTTTGGTGGTATCATGGGCATCGTCTGGTACGGTGGTAGCCTGGTGCAGTCGGGTGAAATTCCCTTTGCCGACCTGCTGACCTTCATTTTCTATACGGCCTTTATTGGTGGTTCGGTAGCGGGTATGGGGGATATGTACGCGCAGGTTCAGCGGACCATCGGCGCATCAGAACGCATTCTTGAAATTCTGGACGAGCCATCAGAGGTAGATGCCGATCAGGAAACACCACTGTTTATTCCGGTACAGGGTAACGTTCGGTTCAATAATGTGCAGTTCTCGTACCCGTCTCGCCCGGATGTCTCTGTGCTGAAAGGTATCTCGCTCGACGTAGCCGCCGGACGTAAAATTGCCCTGGTTGGCCAGAGTGGAGCAGGTAAATCCACGATTGTCCAGCTGTTGATGCGGTATTACCCACTGAGTGATGGCGATATCACCATAGATGGCCGGGCGCTGGCCGGTTTTAACGTAACGGAACTGCGTAAAAACATTGCTGTGGTGCCGCAGGAGGTCATGCTGTTCGGCGGTACAATTCTGGAAAATATTCAGTATGGTAAGCCCGGCGCAACAGAAGCTGAGATACGTGAGGCTGCCCGCAAGGCCAATGCGCTTGATTTCATCGAATCATTCCCGGAAGGCTTTCAAACCATTGTGGGCGAGCGGGGCGTTAAACTGTCGGGTGGTCAGCGGCAACGTATTGCTATTGCCCGGGCAATTCTGAAAGATCCAGCTATTCTGATTCTGGACGAAGCGACCAGTGCGCTGGATGCCGAGTCGGAGCGGCTGGTGCAGGAAGCGCTCGATGAGCTGATGCAGAACCGTACGACGATTATCATTGCACACCGGCTGGCCACAATCCGTAAGGTAGATACGATCTACGTCATCCGCGAGGGCCAGATTGCCGAGCAGGGTACGCACGATGAACTGGCAACGCAGGAGGACGGCATCTATGCAAACCTAGTTAAATTGCAGTTCGAAATCATAGAATAAACGGAAGGCTGGCTGCTTGCCACGCCAGCCTTTACGTCCCGATAAGTCACTGCTCACCATGACACCGGCCGCAAAAACTCTGAAAGACTTTAACCTTCGGCACACAAACGGGCGGGAGGAGGTGCTGGACTTGTTTCTGAACGCAGGTCATGCGCTGGCGCATAACGACGTAGAAAACGGTCTGGGGCCCGACCATGACCGCGTAACGATTTATCGAACGTTACGGACGTTTCTGGATAAAGGCTTACTCCACAAGGTTCTGGATGATGAGGGAGGCACTAAATACGCTCTCTGTCGGGAAAACTGCGCCGATGGACACCATCATCATGATCACGTCCATTTCAAATGTGAAGTCTGCGGTCAGACAACCTGCCTCGACAAGGTGCGTATTCCTGCCATAGCTTTGCCGGAAGGGTACGATCGTCGGGAAATGAACCTGCTGATTCAGGGCGTTTGCCAGGATTGTAATAAATGATGCGGGCTTTCCGCAAGTTGAAATTCAGTTGGCGGTTTGTCTGCCGCATTAGCTTATGCCGCCCGAAACAACCTTTCGTCACCGTCAGCAGGAATTTACACAAGTCGAACAGGTCGCCCAGCGCCGATACAATCAACTGGCGTTTTGGCGGCTTGTCTGGTTTATTGGCAGCGTAGGAGCCGTTTGGCTGCTTATCCGGCTCGATCAGCAGTGGGGAGCGGTAGCGACATTGCTGATTGGAATCACTGGCTTTCTGTTGCTGCTGAAAAAACACCAGAATGTCCGGCAGGAGCGGGATTTGAATCATCATCTGGCGTTCGTTAATCAGGATGAACTTGCCCGTCTGAAGCGGCAGTACCTGCGCCCCGAAACGGGTGAACAGTTTGCCAGCCCAACCCACTATTACTCCGGCGATCTGGACGTTTTCGGCAAGCATTCGTTGTTTCGGCTGCTCAATCGCACGCATACTCACCTAGGCCAGAACCAGTTGGCCGCCTGGCTGCAGGCTCCGGCGACCTTTGAAGTTATTCAGCAAAGACAGCAGGCTGTAACCGAGCTAAAACCTCAGCTTGACTGGCGGCAGAAATTTGAAGCATTAGCCTATATAGAGGAAACAATCAGTCAGTCGCCGAATGCGCTCGTTACGTGGGTTACGTCAGAAAATAAGTCGCTACCAGCTTACCTGAACGTAGTGCGATTTTTGTTCCCGGTAATTACCCTGGGTGTTTTTGTCGCGTGGCTGTCTGGCTATGTGCCGGGTGTGGCCGTTCTGGGAGCATTAGCAGTTCATAGCCTGGTGCTTAGCCGAACAGGCGCCCAGGCAAAAGACGTAAGTGAGCAGACATTCGAGATTTCGGCTGCGCTGCGGGCGTTTCGCGCCTTGTTTCAACAGGCTGAACAAGTAAATGGAGAATCAGCTCGCTTACAGGTTATTCAGCAGGCGCTGACGGCAACCGGACATTCTGCCTCCGAGGCTATCAGTCAATTAGCTCGGCTGACTGAAGGGTTGAATTACCGACGTAATCCCTATTTTTATCTGCTCTTCGGCATAGCCACGCTTTGGGATATTCATAACTTGTTTCGGCTGGAACGCTGGCGCCAGCAATATGGCCCTGATCTCAGCCGCTGGTTCGACGCTCTGGGCGAGCTGGAAGCACTCAATAGTCTGGCTGGTTTTGCCTTTGCGCATCCGGATTATTCTACGCCTGAGATCGTCAATGAGCTATTAACCCTAGATGTGCGTTCGGCGGCTCATCCCTTGTTGCCACTTGACCGTAGCATTGCTAATTCACTCTCAATCGCCGGTAGCGGCCAGACCGTACTTATTACCGGATCAAATATGTCTGGTAAGAGTACGTTCCTGCGCACAGTCGGCGCAAACGTTGTGCTGGCATTGGCGGGTGCTGTCGTGAGTGCAGAACGCTTCGTGTGTTCGCCGGTACGGGTGTTCACGAGTATGCGTACTCAGGATTCGCTCGAAGAAAGTACGTCCTCATTTTATGCTGAGCTAAAACGCCTACAGACGTTGATTAGTCTCACTAAAGAGCCTGATGCATTGCCTGTACTATATTTTCTGGATGAGATTCTGAAAGGTACGAACTCTGCCGATCGCCACCGGGGCGCCGAGGCCCTGATTCGTCAGATGCACCGCACGGCCGCATCGGGTTTTGTGTCAACCCATGATCTTGAACTGGGCCAACTGACGGATGCGGCTGATTTTGTCAGCAATTATCATTTCCAGTCCGATCTCCACAACGGCGAACTCGTATTCGATTATAAACTACGTAAAGGCATCTGCGGAAGCTTTAACGCCAGTCAGCTTATGCGGGCGATTGGCATTGAAGTAAACCTGCCTGAAGGCCAGAAACTCTAATTTTCTGCTTATCAGCGAGATGTTATTACCCGTTCGGGTTAGGTACAAAACAACGGCTCCCTTTCCTTGTTAGATTCGCAGGAAGTTGTATCTTTGCTAAGGTTAAAATAGTATGCGTGCATACTATTTTAACGATGCCTGACAAGTTTGAGAACTTGTCAGGCATAAAAAAAGCCTTCCTGATTAGGAAGGCTGAAGTTAAGGTGGTGGTGATGGACGGAATCGAACCGCCGACACAAGGATTTTCAGTCCTTTGCTCTACCAACTGAGCTACATCACCGAAACGTGGGTGCAAAAGTACACAGCCAGATGTCTCGCTGCAACAGATTGCGCAGATTATTTTTCAGTAAAGTTATGCCTGATGAATTACAAAGCTGATTCTCAGGTAAAGTAAGCCGAAAATAGAATGGATATTTTTCAGCAAATTTTGTTTGTCGCAGCCCTGGCCGCAGCAATCTGGTACATAACCAAACGCGTGCGGCTCATTACCCGGGCCATTAAGCTGGGTCGGCCTGAAGATCGAACTGACAATGCCGGTGAGCGTATGCGAGTGATGCTGCTGGTAGCGTTTGGGCAGAAAAAGATGTTTACTAAGCCGCTGGTCGGGGTGATGCACTTTGTCATCTATGCTGGGTTTCTAATCATCAATATTGAGATTCTGGAGATCATTTTGGATGGTATTCTGGGAACGCACCGGCTATTTGCACCTTACATTACGCCGGTTTACCCGATTCTGATTGATGTGTTCGAAGTGCTGGCGTTTGGCGTGTTGGCGGTCTGCGTTGCGTTTCTGTGCCGACGATTTATTACCCGCGTTAATCGGTTACAGGCAAGTCGACACCGCGAACTGCGCGGCTGGCCGGTCTCCGATGCAACAATTATCTTATCGGCCGAAATCTTTCTGATGATTGCCTTTCTGACCTGGAATGCATCAGATAGTGTTTTGCGCGACCGGGGTGTTGGCCACTATGGAGAGTTGCAGGGCATTGTTCCCGATTTTCTGGTTAGTCAGTATTTCAAGCCGTTCTTTACCGGGTTCAGCGATACGGCGCTTATTGCTTACGAACGGGCTGCGTGGTGGCTGCACATCTTGGGTATTCTGGCTTTTGCCGTTTACGTAACGTATTCGAAGCACCTGCACATCGCTCTGGGCTTTCCGAATGTCTATTTTTCGGATCTGCAGCCGAAAGGCGAAATGCAGAATATGCCCGAAATTACGAAGGAGGTTCAGTTGGCCTTGGGCTTGCCTTTGACGACGGAGCCAGACGGTTCTCAGGAAAATGATAACGGTCAGCAGCCGGCTGAAATCGGCCGTTTTGGGGCAAAGGACGTATATGACCTGAAGTGGATCAATCTAATGAATGCCTATAGCTGCACCGAATGCGGTCGCTGTACGGCAGCCTGCCCGGCAAATATTACGGGCAAAAAATTGTCGCCCCGTAAGATTATGATGGATACCCGTGACCGGATGGAAGACATTCAGCGCGGCTGGCAAACCCAGGGTAACGATTTTAAAGACGACAAATCACTGCTCGGTGATTATATAACCGCAGAAGAACTGAACGCCTGCACCACCTGCCAGGCCTGTATAAACGCCTGTCCGGTTAACATCAATCCGCTGGACATTATTCTGCAGTTACGTCGCTACCGGGTGATGGAAGAATCGCAGGCGCCGGCGTCCTGGAATGCCATGTTCAGCAACATTGAAAATAATATGGCCCCCTGGAAATTCTCACCGAGCGACCGTTTCAACTGGGCCGATCAGGTAAACGAATCGCAAAGCAAATAAACGTATCGGTTGACCAGTGTTCATCAGCGAATGAATTTACGGAAAATGACCGAAACTAGTCAATACATGGAAGCAACGAGCGAGAAGATATACAAAGTCCCGACCATGGCCGATATGGCTGCCGCGGGCGAAGAACCGGAGATTCTATTCTGGGTCGGTTGCGCCGGCTCGTTTGACGACCGCTATAAACGCGTAACGATCGCCTTTGTGCGGATCCTGAATCACGTTGGCATCAAATTCGCCGTGCTGGGGCCGGAAGAAGCCTGCACAGGCGACCCGGCACGTCGGGCCGGAAACGAATTTTTATTCCAGATGCAGGCTGTGTCGAACATTCAGGTTCTGAACGGCTATAACGTAAAAAAGATCGTAACGGCCTGCCCGCACTGTTTCAATACGCTGAAGAATGAGTACCCAGAACTGGGCGGGAAATATGAAGTTATTCATCACTCACAGTTTCTACAGGGATTGATTAATGAGGGGCGCGTTCGAGTAAAGGACGGGCAGTCGTTTAAGGGTCGGCGGATTACGTTCCATGATTCATGCTACCTGGGCCGGGCCAATAAAATTTATGAAGCGCCCCGCGAGGTGCTGGCCGCGCTGGATGCTGATCTGGTCGAGATGAAACGGGGGCGGGCCAATGGCCTGTGCTGCGGAGCCGGTGGAGGTCAGTATTTCAAAGAGCCTGAACCCGGTAATAAGGATGTCAACGTCGAGCGTGTAGAGGAAGCGCTCGGCACAGGCGCCGACATGATTGCCGTGGCCTGTCCGTTCTGTATGACGATGATGTCGGATGGCGTAAAGAATAAGAACCGCGAAGATTCGGTCCGGGTTTACGATATTGCCGAACTCATTGCTCAGAAAGAGGGTCTGTAATAAATATGGATGAGCGGTGAATCGGATAGAGCCTTTGCATCGTTTATCACATACTAGTACTTTTTTGCTATGTGGATTGACTTTGATAAACTGCCAGATAATGCCCGGGTGTGGGTATATCAGGCAAACCGTCCGCTCTCGGGCAGCGATGTATCAGGTATTGAACAGGCCCTTCAGCCCGCTTTAAATCAGTGGGCAGCACATGGGCAGCCTTTGCTGGCATCGGCGAAGGTTATTGAAAACCGATTTGTTGTGGTAGGGGTAGATGAAGGGTTCAACCTGCCGAGCGGCTGCTCAATTGATGCATCCGTGCGAACACTCCGGGAAATTGGTCAGCAGATCGGCGTTGATTTCTTTGACCGGTCGGCGGCCGTTCTTTCGGCTGATGGCACCGTAACGACCTATCCGTTACCAGCCATCAAAGCGGCAGTTGCCGATGGTTTGTTGACGCCAAACTCAACCGTGTTTAATACACTGGTGCAAACCAAAGCGGAGTTTCTGGCAAACTGGCGTCTCCGAGCCGCCGATTCCTGGCTGAAACGATATTTTAAATCGGTTACTGTTTAACCTCATTAAAACATAGCCAGCCTGTTCATTGACGCCACTATGGCGGGAATGAACAGGCTTTAACATTACAATCTAGGGAAACGTTCGCTGCCAAATCGTCATATTGACTGGTTTTTCCCCTGTTTTTTTAAACAAAGGATTGATTTTTGCAGTCAAACACAGACACGGCTCAGCGAACTGGTTAGGGTGTAATAGAATTTCGTTGAGTTCTGCCGACAGTAAACGGCAATTAACTCTTACTTTTATGGCGACTATACCCGAAGTTATGTCAGATACGCCAACTCGCGACGACGATCAATTATTACCCGATGGCGGTTCTAACGAGCAGCCCTCTGCCGATGCGCCTGCCCGCCGATATACGGAAGAGCAGAAGTATCAGGTTTTCAATAAGGAGTTTATGCCACACATTGACTCCATGTATAATTTTGCCTTCCGACTGACAACCGATGAGGACGACGCCAATGACCTCGTGCAGGATACGTATTTAAAAGCTTTTCGGTTTATTTCGTCATTTGAGCAAGGAACTAACGCAAAAGCATGGCTGTTTCGAATACTGAAGAACAGCTTCATTAACGATTACCGGAAAAAAAGTAAGGAACCGGCTAAAGTAGATTATCAGGACGTTGAAACGACCTATAATTCTGAAGATGCCGAAACCGAGCACACGGTCGATTTGCGGGCCGAGTCTGTTTCCGATCTGATTGGTGATGAAGTAGCTACGGCGCTGAATTCCTTGCCCGTTGATTTTCGGACGGTGATTATCCTTTGCGATATTGAAGGGTTTACCTACGAAGAAATGGCCAAGATTCTGGACATCCCGATTGGTACAGTCCGGTCTCGTTTGCACCGCGCCCGCAACCTGTTGAAAGAAAAATTGCGTGATTACGCATCCTCGATGGGTTATAATGAAGAAAACGAAGAATAAACCGAACTTTTTCTAACGACAAATTGGTTCTGCTTATAACTTAACGTATTATAATATTCTTGGAATAAATAAAACTTTTCCAATGCAAACGTCGTTGCCATCGTCATCTTCATCCAGCGCTGGTCCTGAGATGAAAGATCATTGCAGTCATCAGGCAGACTGCTTGAAGATGATCCAGTTAATTGTGGATGGGGAAGCTACTGAACAGCAGCTTGCCAAACTGAAAGCAAACCTTGAGTCCTGCAAACCCTGCATTGAGATGTATCAGCTCGAAAAGGAAGTCAAGGAGTTATTAGCCAAACGGATGGAGAAGAAATGCTGCCCTGAGCAGCTCGTGGCAACGATCAAGTCTCGCATTCTGAGTTTTAGTTAAGATAAATTGACATAATTGAGGTAATCAGAGCCGCTACAAAACGTCGCTCTGATTACCTCAATTCATTTAAGGACTTTGTTAATCACTGACTTATTTTGGACGGTAAGCTTATCATCTTTTCAGCCCCTTCTGGCTCGGGCAAAACAACGATTGTCAAGCATTTGCTGGCCGAGAACGATAATCTCGGCTTTTCTATTTCGGCCTGCACCCGCGATCGTCGGGGCCGTAGCGAACAAAATGGCAAAGACTATTATTTTCTGACCCCCGAAGAGTTCAAGCAGAGGATTGATAACAATGAGTTTGTCGAGTGGGAAGAAGTATACACGGGTGCGTTCTATGGTACGTTAAAATCCGAGATTGAGCGCTTGTGGGCCAGCGGCAAACATGTTTTGTTTGACGTGGATGTACAGGGTGGATTAAAGCTCAAGCAATATTATGGCGATAAGGCCTTGGCCGTTTTTGTGAGGGTTCCGAATGAAGAAACGCTGCGGCAACGACTAATTGGCCGTGGTTCTGAGACAGAAGAAAGTCTATCAAAGCGACTGTTTAAAGTGCATTTTGAGATGAGCTTTGAAGGTCGTTTTGACGTTGTTCTTGTAAATGATGATCTGTCAACATCACTGAAAAAAGCACAGAAGCTGGTTGATGATTTTGTGATCGACAATAAAATTCCACCAAAATCGACAGTCTTATAAGCTATAGAGGAAAATAGATTACTGATTTCCAATCGCGTTAAAGAACGTTGTTAGTACCAGGCCGGTCAGGTTTGTAATCCAGAATGAAAATAGGTCTCTTTTTTGGCTCGTTTAATCCCATTCATATTGGTCATCTGATTATTGCCAATACGATGGCCAACACGACGGATCTAGAGCAGGTGTGGTTTGTGGTATCACCCCAGAACCCGTTTAAAAAGACGAAGAGCCTGCTGCATGAGTTCGACCGATTCGATATGGTGGAGCGGGCTATTGCCGATAATAGCCGCCTGAAAGCGACCAATATCGAGTTTTCGATGCCTCGGCCCAGCTATACAATTGATACGCTGACCCGTCTGAGCGAAAAATATCCGCAGCACGAATTCAGGCTCATAATGGGCGAGGACAATCTAGAGCAGTTTGCCAACTGGAAGAATTACGAAAAAATCCTGGAGTATTACGGTCTGTACGTATATCCGCGACCGCGTGCTTTGGAGAGCTTGATCAAAACGCACCCGAATGTCCGGTTAGTCGAAGCTCCGCTACTGGATATTTCGGCGACGTTTATTCGGGATAGTATCCGGTCCAATCGGCCTATACGTTATATGGTACCAGAAGCAGTTGAAGAGATGATTCACCGGAAAAAGTTTTACTTATAGGATGGGTCAATACGCCGTTACGGTAAGCCATTTTGAAAGGTAACCTCGGTTGCCAGACCAATAGCGCTCATGCGAATGGCTACTGAACGACTATTGGATTTAGTGCCGGGTTTGTCGCAGTGCGATCCTTTCTCCAGAAAATAAACGTAAAACTTCTGGTTACGGTCGGCAATCTGGTTGATGTCGGGCCGACCAAGCAACTCGCCAATGGTATTGGCTGTTTTACCCTTCAGGTTATGGATTTCTGCTTTAAAATCGGGCAGGAGTGTAGCCCGGATGCCATTGCAGCCGCCCCGGTCGCTACGCCATTTTTTCAGATCCAGTTTCCCGAACTGATCCGGCGCTGGACCACAGGCAAACAGGGTGGTAGTCAGCAGAAAACAGACAGCGCTCTGCTGCATCAGACGCCGGATAAATTTATTGCTCATTATACGCTACCTGTAACAGGGTTTGTCCAACAGCTTTGAGCGTACCACGGTCAATATTACTCATGTTGTCTTCGGCTGTGTGCCAGGCCGGAAAGAACCCGCCCGATCCGATGTTGGTGTGAATAATATCAATCATGGGAATTTTGGCAATGGTATTCGGAGCAACATGATCGTCCGTAATCTGTCCGCCAGGCGTATCGACAAAATACTGGCTGTAGCCTAACCGGCTGGCCGTTTGCCAGACATTGTTTACAACGCTCGGGGCAAACTGCATCGAATAGCCTTCTTTAGCAAAGGTAGCTCCCTTAGCCCCAACCATGTCCAGCAGAATACCGTAATAAGCCGAGTAGCCTGGTTTATGTAAATTCTTGGCCCAATAACGCGAGCCTAGACAGAAACCGATGTAATCGTACTGATTGCCACTCTGGGTTTCGTAATCGTTACCCGCCTTCTCGCCATTACCCCAGTCCTCGGCATCAAAGAAAATAATATCGATGCCAACAGCTGGTTTTTGCTGGGTCTGCTGAATGGTGCGGGCCAGTTCGAGCAGAACCCCAACGCCACTGGCGCCGTCGTTGGCACCCAGTACGGATTTGCTTTTATCGGCCGCGTCGGGGTCCTGATCGGCAGTAGGTCGCGAATCCCAGTGCGATGTCAACACAATCCGCTTGGTGGCAGTGGGATTAATACTGCCGATGATGTTACGAGCGTTGAGCTTTTTTCCGTCCCAGGTGGTGGCTACAAAGTTCTGTTCCGTTACTGCACAACCAAACTGCTTCAGCTTTGCTACCAAGTAGTTACCTGCCTGAACGTGGGCGGGGGTGTTTGGTACACGCGGGCCGAATTTTACCTGCTGTTCAATATAAGCATAAGCCGAATCGGCGTTAAAAGCGGGTGCCTGAACAGTAGGGACCTGATCGGCAGTCTGCGTTGCCTCGCTCTGGTTCGGTTTGGATTTACAGGCGCTCACGAACAAAACTAAAGCAAGCAAATAGAACGGTAGTCTGGTCATATACGTATGAAACAGAAGCTCTGTTTCAGAAAAATCAATAAACTGATGAACAGGCTTTGGGTTAATGGTAATCTATTTTCCAGGTAGTTACTCTTCGTAGGCCCAGTCAATCTGGTGTTTCATGTCTTTGATCGCCAGCCCCTGCGCTCTGAAATAGGAACGAATCTGATCAACCTTATCATATTGCTTCTGCTCTTTGTATTCGCGGTATAGCGTCAGCAAACCTTCGAGTATAGGCTGATTGTCCGTTCCCTCTTCCTTTAGGCCAAGAACATCCTGCATAAACGTAACGAAAGAGTCTTTCAATAGGGTAAACGTATCCTCGCCGAGCGTAGCTCCCTGAAGCTGGTTCAGGTAAAGCATATTAACATACTTTAACAGGGTAAACAGCTGCGCAATGGCCACGGCGGTGTTCAGATCGTCGTTCATGGCGTCGTAAAACTGCTGTACGGCCTGGCGGATATCCTGCTGCTTTTTCTCGTCGGGCTGAACGCCTTCGGCTGGCTGATAGGTCATTGTTTTGATAACCCGTAAGCCATTAGCCAGCCGACGATACCCTTTCTGCGCGGCTTTAAGCGCATCGTTGGAGAAATCGAGCGTTGAGCGGTAGTGCGACTGCAGCATGAAAAAACGCACTGTCATAGGGCTGTAAGCCTGTTCGAGCAGGTAATGGCTACCGGCAAACAACTCGGCAGGTAAAAACGAATTACCCAGTGACTTCGACATTTTCTGGCCATTAACGGTCAGCATGTTAGAGTGCATCCAGTACCGAACGGGATCGTGTCCGGTCAGGCCGTCGCCCTGCGCAATTTCGCACTCGTGGTGCGGAAATTTCAGGTCCATGCCACCCCCGTGAATGTCGAACTGCTTGCCAAGGTATTTAGTGCTCATGCAGGTGCACTCCAGGTGCCAGCCCGGAAATCCTTCGCCCCAGGGCGAATTCCAGCGCATGAGGTGTTCGGGCGCGGCCCGCTTCCAGATGGCAAAATCAAGCGGGTTACGTTTCTCCGACTGGCCGTCCAGCTCGCGTGTTTCGTTGAGCAGATCGTCCAGAATGCGACCGGAGAGCTTGCCGTAATTGCCGCCTTCCTGATTGTACTTCTCAATATTAAAATACACCGAGCCATTCGATTCATAAGCCAGTCCTTTGTCCAGCAGCGCCTGCACGGCTTCAATCTGTTCGACCATATGACCCGTAGCGGTTGGCTCGATGCTCGGCGGCAGGGCGTTGAATTGCCCCATCACCGTGTGGAAATCGTTCGTGAAGCGTTGCACAATCTCCATGGGTTCAACCTTCTCCAGTTTGGCCATGCGTCCGATTTTGTCTTCGCCATCATCGCCGTCGCCAACGAGGTGGCCAACGTCAGTAAGGTTACGGACGTACCGAACTTTGTAGCCAATGAAGGTCAGATACCGAAACAGCGTATCGAAGGTCAGGAACGTACGGACGTTGCCGAGGTGAACGTAATTGTAAACCGTTGGGCCGCAGACGTACATGCCGACGTAAGGCGGATTGAGCGGTTCAAACAAGTCTTTTTTGCGGGAAAGCGTATTGTATAACTGAAGCGGCTGCATTGTCTTGATCGGGCGGTTCGGTTGTTTGCGGAACGCGATTAGTAGTTGCTGGTTTTAAAACAACCGAATCTATACATCACTAAACTGTCAAACACCTGTTTAAGGCCTACAAATCTACGCATTGTTACCCGGAAAACGACGGTCCCGACCAAGTTCGCTATCTTTGCCGGACAAAGATCAAATAGGATTAACTATCTTCTGGCAGAGCCGATCAACTTGGCGGGGCACTGAGGTTGCCCGGTACAAAATGAGCACTGTTCTATGCTGTGATGGTTGATGAAAACACTATAAATGCAGATAGTTGAGGTTGGCGCAAATGCCCGGTACCAAAAGGAATTCATACAGTTTCCGGTGCGGCTTTACCGGAATGATCCGTCCTGGATTCGGCCCTTAGATACCGACGTAGAAGAAGTTTTTGACCCCGCCCGCAACAAGCGGTTTGAGCATGGTGAGTGCGTCCGCTATCTGCTGCTGAACGATACGAAAGAAACCATTGGCCGGGTCGCGGTTTTCGTGGATCACGACATTGCCAACCTCGACAACGATCAGTCTACGGGCGGAATGGGTTTCTTTGAGTGCATTAACGACCAGACAGCCGCGTTTACGCTTTTTGACGCGGCAAAATCATGGCTACAGCAGCGGGGTATGGAGGCCATGGACGGCCCGATTAATTTTGGTGACCGCGATCGCTGGTGGGGCCTACTGGTGGATGGGTTCGAGCGAGAGCCCAACTATTGTATGCCCTATACCAAGCCGTATTACATCCCATTCTTCGAGAATTATGGTTTTAAAGACTATTTCAAGCAGTTTACGTTTGGTATTCCAACAACCTGGGCGAAGCTGGTCGATATGTCGCAGGCGGTGAAAGACCGTGCCCAGCGTATCTATGAAAATCCAGAATATAGCTTCCGGACGATCGACAAGCGTCAGCTACCCGTAGCGGCCGAGCAGTTTCGGCATATTTACAACGCGGCATGGGGCGGTCACAGTGGCGTAAAGGAGATGTCGGCGGCACAGGCGCAGTTGCTGATGCAGAAACTAAAGCCGGTGATCGATGAAAAAATCATCTACTTCGCCTATCACAACGACGAGCCGGTAGCCTTTTTCGTGTGTCTGCCCGAGTTGAATCAGATCTTCAAGCACGTCAACGGCAAACTTGACTGGCTAGGCAAGCTGAAATTCTTGTGGCACATGCTTCGCAAAACTAACCACAAAGCGTTTGGCGTCGTGTTCGGCGTCGCGCCGGCCTATCAGGGTAAAGGGCTGGAAGCGGCCATTGCGCTCCGGATGCCGCACGAAGCAGATACCAACCCCAATTTTCAGTACAACGAGCTGGAAATGAACTGGGTGGGCGATTTTAACCCGATTATGGTGCGATTTGTGAGCCAACTGGGGTCAACTATCGTTAAGACCCACGTTACCTACCGCAAATTATTCGACGAAACAAAACCGTTTAAACGCTGCCCGGTCATCGGCAGAAAAAAAGAGAAATAATGAGCTTACTTACCATTGGTTCAGTAGCGTTTGATGCGCTGGAAACTCCGTTCGGCAAGACCGACAAGATCATCGGCGGTGCTGCTACGTATATCACGCTGTCGGCGTCGTACTTTACCAAAGAGAATAACCTGGTGGCCGTCGTCGGCGACGACTTTCCGCAGTCGATGATCGACGACCTTAACCAGCACGGGGTGAACACCGAAGGCTTGCAGGTGCGGGTAGGGGAGAAGACCTTCTTCTGGTCGGGTAAATATCATAACGATATGAATACCCGCGATACGGTTGAGGTACAACTGAATGTAATGGAAGACTTCGATCCGGTCATTCCCGATTCGTATCAGAACTGCCAGTACCTGATGCTGGGCAATACGGCTCCGGCCATTCAACGGACCGTAATCGAGCGGCTGCACAACCGTCCAAAACTGATTGTGCTGGATACGATGAATCTCTGGATCGAGATTGCCAATCCCGACCTGATGACGCTTCTACCTATGGTCGACGTTCTGGTGGTGAACGATGAAGAAGCCCGGCAGCTAACCGGCGAATATGCGCTGGTAAAGGCGGCTGCCAGAATTCGTCAGATGGGCCCTAAAACGGTGATTATCAAAAAAGGCGAACACGGAGCACTGCTCTTCCACGAAGGTCAGATTTTCTTTGCTCCGGCGCTGCCGCTCGAAGCGGTGTTCGACCCAACCGGCGCGGGTGATACATTTGCGGGCGGTTTTATCGGCTATTTAGCCAAAACCGACGACATCTCGTTCGACAATATGAAGCGGGCCATTATTTACGGTTCGGCGATGGCGTCGTTCTGCGTGGAAAAATTTGGTGCCGAACGCATTATGAACCTGACTCAGGAGGAAATTCAGGCGCGAGTCAGCGAGTTTGTGCGTCTGTCAGCGTTTGGACTGGTATAAGGGTTTTAGTTTAAATTATCAGTAGCAGGGGCCACGGTGGTAAAGGGGGAGTGACTGGAGGCCCCGATTCAATCAACTACTGTGGCCCGTTTCTGCGTTTAGCTTACGTTATAGGGTAAATGATTCAGGATTAGCGAATGGAAATACTGGTTACAGCGGCCATTATTGGGTATATCATCTATCTGCGCTATTACGCTGATTTACGCAATACGTCAGAGCAGGACCTTGAAAAATTGCAGGTTGGCATTAAACTCTACAACAGCGGTCAATTCTCCGATGCACTGGTGTTTTTTACGCAGTATCTCCAAAAAGAGCCTAAATCAAGCGTGGCTTACCTGTATCAAGCTCGGTGTTATCGCGCTCTAGGCCAGCTACCAACTGCTATTGAGGCATTAAAGACAGGGGAAAGCTACGACGACACCGTTGCCGACCTGCATCTGGAGATGGGGCAGATTCTGTATGATCAGCAGGCCTACGCCGAAGCGTTCCTGGAATTTGACAAAGCGGTATTTTATTCAAAAGGCTCGCAGGCCGATGCATTTGAGTGGCGGGGCCTAACCCGGCAAAAACTTCAGCAGCTCTTAGAAGCCGAACAGGACCTGGAACGGGCCCTTACATTAAGACAATCCGAAGTCGCGGGCAAGTCGGCGTCGGGCCGGGCGTCAGATACGTTTTTTGACCGGAAGCTCCTGAGCCACGCCATCGTGATTTTGGTGAATAGCGGCCTGTTGCTGCTGGTAATCAAAAAAGCGGGTGTTATTCATTTGCCTTACCTGCTGGCCGCTATTGCAGCCGCCGTTATTGGGTTTCTGGAACCTAAGAAAGGCTGGGTTCTGGCTATTTTGCAGGCTGCAACGCTTTGGATTGGCTACACGTTTTTCACGGAAGCCCCTCAGAACAGCGGAACCCGCGAGCTGGAATTATTCGGCCTCTACGGGTCCATCATTCTTACGTTCATTGGCAGTTTCATCGGTGGCATATTAAAACGGCAATTAGCTCACTAAGTATTGCCCGAATTATATTCCGCGTTCTGTTGAACAAATAAAAAGCCGCCAGAAAATCATTTTCTGGCGGCTTTTCTGTGTCTGATTCGGCTTAGAAGCCTTCTTTTTCCTCTTCCTTGTCTTTCTTCTTTTCTTTCGCCACTTCCTTCGCGGCTTTCTGGCCGGGTAGTGGTTTAGGTTTCGGAGCGGCTTTCGCTTTGGTCTTGTACTGATCCAGATACCGGTCAACAAAGAGCGTTTTTTCGTCGATGGTAGCGGGCACAACTTCCAGTGCAGCCTTGCCGCTGTTCTTGGAACCTGCCAGCAGCCGGTCGTTAATCTCCTGCTCCGACGTAATAATGGCTAACTGACCGGGTGCGGTCGGCGTGTTACCGGGTTTATAGTCGTAGAATACCCAGACATCGGGCGACGATTCGAGATAAATGCTCGCTTCATCGCCATTTCCCGTTTTGCGAATCTCGACGAATCCGTCCATCTGCGCATTTACGTCCGTGGCCATCATGTTCGATACGCCCAGCTTGCCGGTGCTGTAAAACGCGTTGTATTTATCAGACCAGCGAAGATTCGCATTGGCCAGCACGAGCATAGCGTTCAGCTTGGGCGATGCCTGATTGAGCGGTACGTGCTGATTCTGCGCTTTAGTGCGATAGGCATCAACCGCCTGCTGGCCGATCAGGGGCAGCAATTTGTCGGATAACCGGTTCAGATCATCGTCGGCGGCTTCGTCGTTCTTTTCTTCCAGATTCGTTTTAACAAGCTTGTCGGAAATCGCGCTGCTGATCGGCTCAGGAACGGGGAACGTAAAGGCCAGCAGGGTATTGAAGCGGTACTGACTGCTGTCAATGTTAATACGTGCCGAACCCGCGCCAAGCAGGAACTCATTTGGGGCCGAATGCAGCAGATTTAGCTTTCCCTTGAACGTAATCAGGCCTTTGGGATCATTAAACGTAAAGGCATTTTCGACTTCTTCCGAACTGCTATCCGTGACTGTGGTTGTGTCGACGTTGTTTGACGTAATGCGGTACAGTTTATCTTTTTCGTCGTAGCGCATGATGCCGGTAGCCGTAAACAGGTCATCATCTTTGGGATCTTCCTTGGGTGAGAGGAACGTTGGGTACATACCCCCGCCACCAAGTCGGAAATGAATACCAGCCACCAACTGCTGCCCGCCTTCGTTTTTCAGGTTCTTGTCGACTTTTATCTCAAGTCGTTCGGCAATTTTTTCCTTGAAGGGAATCCAGCCGCTAATCAGATCCCGCCGTTTTTTTAGCGCCGGTTTGATAAAGCCATCCAGAGCCAGATCCTGATTGGGAGCCTGCATGGTAATACTGCCCTTATAAAGCATACGCGGGGCCAGCTGCAGGTTGTCATCCTCTTCGACTTCCGCCTTGGCCACGGTAAAATAAGTTGTCAGGGGCTTCTCAGATGCGTTACGCCGACCGCGAGAAGTTTTTTTGGTATCGGCTGTCAGCGTGGAAGCCGCTACGGCCGGAGCTTCTTTAAGCTCGAAGCTTTCCATCTTGATACTGGCAGTGTCACCTTTTGCCGTAGCAAACTGATAGGTGGCGTCGCCCGCAAAGCGCGTTCGGGAAAGAATCTGAATGTTGCCGTTCTTGAGTCGGTGAAACAGGCTGACCGTATCCAGAACAAGCCGGGCATTTTTGAAGGCCAGCATCTCGCCGTTACGCCGGATTGTGACCAGACCTTTGTCCGGATAAATGCGGGCATCGGCAGAGGTAACGTAAGGCACACCGCTGATGTTGAGTGTCATCTTTTCTACATCGTACAGAGCTGCCGAGCCGTTGAAGGTTAAGCCCTCCTGCTCTTCGGCGGTTGCGGTGAACGTAGACGATTTTACATCGCCTTTCATGGCAATGGTTTTGGCGTTTACGTTCCACTGCGCCCGGTTAATGCTGGTCTTATACGCGGCAAACGGAAACTCCATGGTGGAGCCCAATGTGTCGTCGAGGCTTTGGGTTTTATTAACGGCCAGTCCAACAATGCCTTTAGTCTGGTTAAAGTCAACGTCAATGTTGTTGCCCAAAAGAATCGGTTTGCCAGCTACAGAACCGGCGGCTTCCTTATCCGATACAATCCTAAATTGCGCGTTGTCGGCCAAAAATCCGTCCTTGTTGAACTTTATACTCTGCGAAATAGCTTCCGAGTCTTTCCGACGTAACGTCCCTTTGCCAAACAGCCCCGACGAACGCAGCACTAAACCGCCTTCGAGATTCGTCGTTGCGTTGTAGAACACGAAATTGTTCTTCTGGGTGGTGATGACCATGCTGTCAGCTTTGGGCCACCACTTCAGGCTATAGTTGTTCAGTTGTACCTGCGGGAAGTAACCCTTACCAACCAGACCTTCGCGAATTTCGCCCTTTTCGCCCGATGCCAGCAGCGAGTCGGTCGTGAACAGAATCCCCTGCGTGTTCAGACTGGCGGTCAGATGGTTCAGGACACCTTCGGCCCGCAGGCCATTCTTGTCCATCGTAATCTCGCTGGTCAGCTTTACGTTCGACTTGCCGCCATACACCGGATAGCCCGTCGCCGGAGCCTTGTGGACAAAGCCCAGCGTGTTGTCGGGCATTGTTTTCAGTTCAGCTTTAAAAGGCGGGAAAATACCGTCGGAGTAGAACGTACCGATGAACGAGATGTCGCCCTTGCCGAGGCTATCGTTGTCAATCGCCGGGATTTTGAAGTAGACCTTCCGGTTATAAGCCAGATCACCGCGAATCGGCTGGTCAAAATACACGGTCATTCCTTCCGGCATCACCAGTCGTTGGGTGGTTTTCTTGCCCGCAATCCGACCAGATTTGTTGTCGGCGCTGCCAAAATAAACCGTTCCTGGATTTTCGTACTTAATGTCGCCCCCCACTTCGCCTGACTTACCCTGAGCCGCCAGTTTTTGCGACGAGAAGGTAATGGAATCGATTTTACTGAGGCTCATGGCGAACTTGTCGTAATCAAATTTCAGATCGCGGCCAGCGTAGCGCAGGGTGCCAGCTTTGAGCTGCCCATTCAGCGTAAAGGCCCGCCCCTTGCCTACGCGCAGAACTTTATCGGAAGGAATGCCGAAGACCTTCAGGGAGTCGGACAACGTAAACTGATCTACCCCCCGAATCGTCATGATCTTGTCGTCGAGGTTAATGGTCGCATTTTTAGTGCTGTCGTTCGACGCAAACAGCGACTGCACCTGAAAGTTATCATAATCGCGCTTCTGGGCATTAGCCAGGACGTAAAGAATACCCTTCCGGCTCAGACGCATCAGGCCCGTATTGGCATCCCGGTCAATGTAGCCCTCAAGAACCATCCGGTTCAGGGCACCGCGCAGGGCAACAGGGCTAACCTTCACAAACTGGGTTATATCGTCGTCGAGAAAGGTCTGTGTTTTCTTGGTCGATACGTAGTTCGCTACGATCTGTAGGGGATGGAAACCGTAGTCGACTGTTAAATCAGTATAGCGCTGTGGCTGGAAGTAATCGAACGATTCGAACCGAACAGGCACCTCTCGTTTGGCACCCACCTGATAAAAATCAACTTTCCGGCGTGGTAAGTCCCAGCGTGCTACTTCGGGCTGAATGTAAAATTTATGGTACGAGTCGGCGTAAGGAACCCGCCCATATTCCGTCCGGTCAATCCGGTTGAGCCAGGCGATACGCTGGGCCTTGTCGAACCTGAACTGCACCGCCGGGTGCGTAATGGAATCGGTATCCACATAGCCAACGAACGCAGCCACCGGGGCCGTGATGGTTGAGTCTTTGAAGTCGAACCGGCGGCTAATGGCTTTAAACGCGGGTTTCCCGTTTTGTTTGACGGTCAGAACCGCCGGTTGACCACTGGCCGAGGAGCCGACAATCTGCGTACCTGAAAGAGCCAGTCCGCCCCGGTAGTCTATATCCTGACCCAGGTCCGGAATTTTAACGTCGTTCTGCCACGACATAAACCGCGGATAGGTTGTCGGCCCGCTTTTTTTCTTACTGACGTATTCAAAAACGCCCTTTATGGGTTTGGTTGTCCCGTAGGTTAACGTTACGTCGTCGGCCAGCAGGCGCGGGTTCATGATGGTCAGGGCATATTCGCTCAGGGTTACGAAGATGTCAGGCCGTTCCACCGACGCCCAGGTGAATTTACCGCCATTACCCACGAAAATTCCGTCCTTGAGCATCAGATCACCGCTGGTGTTGGATAGCAGTACCGAATCGCCGTTAGCCACCATGTTCAACGTTACGTCCTTGAGGGTAAGCACGGCTCCCGTTACGGCCGGAATCGGTCGACGCTGGGGCACGAAGCGAACGCCCTGCGGACGCGCCTGACCCGAATCGGCCGGAATGGGATCATCCCACCCATCAAATCGCGATTTGTCATTGGCTACAATCGGTGCCGAGGCTGCGGCCGAATCCGACCGTACGGGCTGCGACGAATCCAGGTAGCGAAACTGAAACGTACCCCCCTGCGCATACAGCTTATTATAATTGCTTCGGTAGAGTTCATGCCGTTCCAGAAACTGCCGGATTGTCTCCAGACTTCGGGCAAAAGTTTTGGCATCCGTCGTTTCAAAAAGCTTCTCGGCAACCGTCAGCAGACCGTCGAGATCAGGGCTGGAGCTTAGTTTCTGGGTGGTGAAGGCGTGGTAAAGCGCTTCGTAGAATGGCGCATAATGCAGAGCGGGCTGTAGCCGCTTCTGATTCATTTTGCGGCTGAGTGCCATCACGCGCTCCTGCTGTTGAGCCAACAGCCGATTTTCGGACCAAAGCGACTGCAGGTCCGATCCGGCCCGAACGGCAACTGGCCCGCCCGTTGCCATCAGTTTCTGTACGTCGGCCATGAACTGCTCCGGCTTATCGGACAGCCGCACCGACTGCCCGAACGAGCTGGACACAACAAACAACCCTAGTAGCACCGTAAGCTGCGCGCTTGTCGGCCACTTGACGCGATGCCCGGTTCGCCTGCGCGAAAACGAGTTGAGTATAAAGTAAAGGCGATTCATTACGTATCTGTTGCAAAAGTTGTTTACAAAACGCAGCTACGCAGCTGCGTTTTCATCTGGTTTTTGAAAGAGGAGCGAAGTCCACTCCCGGATGGCCATATCCTGAATGAGTGTTAACCCGGTTTCAATCGCTTTTTGTTGAATATCGGCGGCATCATGTTCATAAAACCCGCTGACCAGCAGATAACCTGCTGAGTTTAGTAAACCGACATACGCTGGTATTTCGGCCAGCAAGACGTTGCGGTTAATGTTGGCCAGAATTACATCATAGCGGTTACTGGAATCAACGTCAGCAATAGTCCCCTGCAATACCGTGACCTGTGGACAGGCGTTCAGCTCGGCGTTTTCGCGGGCATTTTCCACGGCCCACTCTTCAATATCAAACGCCAGTACCGACTGCGCGCCCATTTTAGCCGCCAGAATGGCCAGAATACCCGTGCCGCTGCCGACATCCAGGACCGTCTTACCAGTGAAATCAAGGCTTAGCTGCTGTTCGAGCATCATGGCCGTCGTTTCGTGATGGCCCGTACCAAACGACATTTTTGGATTAATGACAATGTCGTAACGAAACCGGGCGTCCGGTTGATGAAAGGACGCCCGGACCCGGACACTGTTGGCCACCTCTATTGACTCATAATCGCGCTCCCACTCGGCATTCCAGTTTCGTTTTTCTAACGAACTGACTTCGTAGGCTATTGCCGTCTGGTCAGCGTATTTAGCAACCAATTTTTGAATCTCAGTTTCGTCAAAAGCGGGCTCCGTAATGTAGGCGTTCAGACCCTCATCGGTTTCGATAAATGACTCAAAACCAAGTTCGGCCAGTTCGGCGGTAAGGATGTCTGTGTAGTCGAGCGATACGCGCAAATTCAATTCAATATAATTCATACGTCAAAGTAACGAAAAAAGGCAAGCCAGTTTGGTTTGCTGTCGCTGTTTAAAGGATAGAAATAAGCCGTATAGATGGGCTGGTGGCATTGCCTGACAACTAAGCTGGTAATGGACCGTTCATGTCGCGCGCGAGGATAGGGTATAAGTTGGAATAGGATTATACCACGTTCAAATTATGCTTTTTATTCTGAGATAGAGGGCCTTAGTAACGTACAGGATTATACGATTAATAGGGAAAAACTGACCGAAAACAAAATTTTACCAACTCTCTAAACAATTTGAGTTGATTTTAGTTGCGCCGGTCTTTATATTCACAGAATGAAAACTAAGCCTAGGGGTTTAGTCTTATACCGTGACTATTGCCGATGAACGTCAAGCGCCTTTTACTCTGCTCAATGGTACTCATTGGGCTGTGTCATTCCCTGGTTCCTGCTCAGACTCTTACCCCCGAACAAGCCCGTGTAGATCTTAGCTATCTGAAACGTAAACTTGATATGCTGCATCCCGGCATGGGTTTTTACACACCCCAGCCGCGCATGGAGCAGCTCTACGATTCACTGTACAATCGACTGACCGCACCCATGGATTATCTGACGTTTTTTCGTCACGTTAGTCCATTTGTTACGGCGCTGAAAGACGGGCATACCAATCTCAATCATCGCAAAAATTATATTGGTAAAACGACGCGCTTTATTCCGTTTTACATTCGGCCGGTCGGCTCCCAATACTATATCAGCCATAACGTATCGGCTGATACCAGCCTTCGGCGCGGTACTACCTTGCTGACGATCAACGGCCGGAGCGTGGCCGAGCTGCATCACGAGCTGATGAATAACGACCACTCCGGTTCTGATGGCGATAACCTGACGGGCCGTCGGCAGTGGAGCCTGGTACAGTTTGCCGACTATTACGCAGCCTGGTATGGCTCGGCCGATTCAATTGCCATTACGTACCAGCTTCCCGGCGATACCCTGATCCGACAGACCCGGCTGCGCTGCCCAACGCTCAATGGATTCCGGTCGGTTATGCAACGGCGCTACCGGAACGAAATTGATCGCCGGTCGAATCTGTCCGTGCAGGTTGTCGATACGCTTACGCACACCGCCGTGCTTCGGGTATCGTCGTTCATGGGCATTAAGAAGACAGACCCGTTCCAGCGAGCCTACAACCGGCGTCTTAAAGAGGCTTTCCAGCAGATTCGGAAGGAAAACGTACAAAATCTTATCGTGGATATGCAGGGTAATGGCGGGGGCATTGTTCTGAATTCGGCCCGGCTGCTGCGCTATTGGATGCCCGAGCCGTTCACCATTATGGAGCATGAAGAGATGAAGAAGGCGGCCCGGGCCGAACTTGTGACGCGATGGAATCCTTTATCGGCGCTCAATTTCAGCCTACAGTATAAATCAACCCGCGATGGGGGGTTTGCCAGCCGTTCGAGTCGTCGGCGATATCGTCCACGTAAACAAACCGCGTTCAAAGGAAATCTGTATTTCATGATGAATGGGGCATCGTTCTCGGCTGCGACGTCGGTGCTGGCTAAAACGCTCGATGCGGGCCTGGGAACGTTCGTGGGTGAGGCAAGTGGCAGTGCCTACTGGGGAGATTTTGCCGGCCATTTCAAAACTATTACCCTGCCGCACTCGCGGATTCAGCTACGGATCCCACTTAAAAAGCTGACGCACGCGGTTGTGGCCGAACGGGCTAACGGCTTCACGGTCGAACCTGACTTTACCGTCACCCGATCGCATGAAGACCTGATGACGAACCGCGACTATGTCCTGGATTATACGATGCGGCTCATTCGGCAGGGCGTAGTCGCCCGTCAGCCCATTAAAATACGCCCCCTGCAGGCGTCACGGTAGTTTCAGTAGACAACGCTGGTGCGATGAAAGCTCCGCATATTCTGAAAATACGCGTATCTTTATACCGTGTATTGCATTGTTGATGTTGAAACTACCGGGGGCGTAAAAGGACCTACCCGTTTAACCGAGGTTGCTATCTTCCGCCACGACGGGCGTCAGGTTGTTGATTCGTTCCACTCGCTGGTGAACCCCGGCTGTCCGATCCCACCATTTATCCGTCATCTGACCGGCATCTCCGACGAGATGGTGCAGGAAGCGCCTACCTTTGCTGAAGTAGCCTCTGACGTGCTTTCTATAACCCAGGACGCCATCTTTGTGGCGCATAACGTCAATTTCGACTTTAACTTTATCAAGAAAGAACTCGACTGGCTGGGCTATGAGTTCTTTCGGCGGACGCTCTGCACTGTCCGCACCAGTCGCAAGGTGTTTCCCGGCTTTCCGTCATACAGCCTGGGCAAGCTCTGCCGGTCGCTCGAAATACCGCTTAATGACCGCCACCGGGCTCATGGCGACGCTGCCGCTACGGTTCAGTTGTTTGAGCGGCTGCTTCTGCACGACGCGCATGGCTTAATTCCTCGCGTAGGTCTGGCAATTCCGCATTAGGTCTTACAGCGTCCGCGTCCGAAAAAACTTGCGGGTCGCGGCCCAGCCCGTTGGTACCTCAATAATTGCCCGAAGGCCCTGCCCCGGTTGTGTTTGCCAGGTGATACGGCCGTTCAGCAGCACCACCCGCGATTCAATACTGCCAATACCCAGGCCCGTGCCGTTTTGCTGAATCTGTGCGTAATCGAACCCCTGGCCATTGTCAGAATAAGTCAGCAATAGCGAATTGGATTGCCCCTGAACGTGTAAATCAATGCGGTGAGCGTTGGCGTGTTTGAGCGAATTGTTGACGAGTTCCTGCGTGATGCGGTAAAGCATTACTTCCATATCGGCCGGAAGGCGGGTCCTGACCGAGGGCCCCTGGCTGTCGACATCGAGGGATTCCTCACCGGGTGCGTCGGCCAGTGTCAGGTGCAGTTCGACGGTACCCATTGTGTTAATGCGCGAAAACAGTTCCTCAACGGCGGCTACGTACCCATAGCGTTCCAACGTTTGGGGATTGAGTTTCCGGAGCAGGTTGCGAACATCGCTGATGGTGTTGTTGATGAGTGCAAAAATGTTGTTTTTGAGCATCTGCACACCGGATGCATCCAGAACGTCTGTTCGCTGAGTGGACAGTGCCGACTCGTCGGTCGTTTCGTTGATGTGCTGCACCAGCCGGGTCGTGTATAGTTTCAGCGTGGCCAGCCGTGTACCTATTTCGTCGTGCAGGTCGCGGGCAATATCTTTTTTAACCTGCTCCTGGATGTTGTAGGCCAGCCGCAGCCGCTCGGCCTGCTGTCGTCGGATACTGTTCTCGCGCTGGCGAATCCAGGCATAAGTCAGTACCGCCAGCAACACAATCATGAAGGCAATAAAGGGAAGCGTTTGCCAGAACGGCGGATGAACCAGGATGGTTAGCTTCCGAACCTGCGTACTCCAGTGTCCATCCTGATTGGCGGCTTTCACCTGAAAGACGTATTCACCCGGTGGCAGATTGGCATAACGGACGTAGTTTCGTTCGCCCGCCGAGACCCACTGCGGATCGTGGTTTGTCAGCTGATATTGATAGTTGTTATGGCCGTTGCTCAGATAATCAAGCGCGGCAAATTCCATTGAGAAGGTATTCTGGTTGTGCGTCAGCTCAATGGTATCTGCTTCACCAACGTATTTGTCGGAAGCAAAGGGCTCCTCGTTAACATTAAACGAGTAAATATACACCTGCGGGCCGAACAACGAACTGCGGTACTGATCGGGTCGGAAGCGGTTGAAACCGTTAACGCCCCCGAAGAACATTTCGCCGGTAGCCGTCTTCAAAAAAGCGTTTCCGTTGAATTCATTGCCCTGTAGGCCATCGCTGAGGGTAAAATTTTTAATGACATTTTCCTTCAGGTCGAGTCGCGAAATGCCCCGGTTCGTACTAATCCAGAGATTATTGTCCTGATCGGCGAGGGAGCCGTACACAAAGGAGTTGGCCAATCCCTGCCGCTCTGAATAAACAGTCAGCTCACCGGTTTCTGGATTCAGCCCAACCAGCCCCCGGTCCGTAGCCAACCACAGCATCTGGCGGTCCGGGTCGGGGCGCATATTTAAAACCATCGACCCGCCAAGGCCCGCGCGGACCAGGCGCCAGGGAGCCGTATTGTTGGCGGACAGCTGGTAACAGTAATATCCGTTCAGGTACGTACCTGCCCAGAGTTGGCGGGAGGCCGCGTCATACCATATACTAAAGACATTCTGCTCGGAAAGTGTCGGAAGTTTTGCCAACCGGCGCTGGCGAATATTCAGCTCATACAGCCCATCTTCCGTAGCGGCTATGAGTAGGTTTTCGTTCAGGGTAACGAAATTACGAACGTAATTGTCGGCTACCTGGCTGGTTCCAGCTTCGAATGGAATAAAATCGAATGTCTCTGTTTCAGGGTGGTAAGCCATTACGCCCCCTATAACACCAACCCAGATGCGCCGTTGCGGATCGCGGTAAAGACTTCTGACGGTGGGTGCGTTTTTGCGGTTGGTCAAAAACTGCTGGGTAATTCGGTTCGTGCGCGGGTCCAGAATGTTGATGCCGTTCTCCGTAGCAATCCAGATTCGATCAAATCGCTCTTCCAGAAACGCTCGTATGGTGTAGTGGCTCAGCGTGGGCGTGGAAGGAAGGGCGTTCAGCATGGAGCGCTTCGTGATACCTCCGAATAAAAAGGCGTTGGGAACGATACGGGCCAGCCCATCGGGGTCGGTATTGGCCCAGACAATCCCCATATCGTCTACATAAACCTTACTGATCTCGAATTCGCTCAGCTGACGAGCGTCGTTGGTAAACTCATTTACCTGTACAAATTTTCCCGAACGCTTATCGAACGACAGAACTCCATGATGCTGGGTACCCAGCCATAACCGGCCTTTTCGGTCGGGGGCAATGCTGTAAATAGCACTTAAGGCCTGACTGGCGATCTGATCGTATGCCTGAATTGTATTTAATCGATGATTGAATCGAAGCAGACCAGCAGGGGTACCCAGCCAGACAACGTCCTGCTCGTCGACGTAAAAGGAGAAAATAGTTTGAGCGGGTCCAAAACGGTTGCCCGGCTGGTCGCTGAAATAATAGGATAACGTTCGGTCGCGGAGGTTATATCGGGCCAGACCTTTCGGCGCGTGCAGCCAGACGTCGTCCATACGGGTACGCATGGTCGAACTGGGATTGTCATACTCTTTGGGTGGGTGCAGCGACGGATTCAGGATTGTTTTACGTTGGTTGCGATAGTTGAACCGAACAAGACCTTCGAAGTCGCTGAGGTACAGCAGTTCTGTTTGGTCAACGAAAAACGGTATTGTTCGACTTGCCTTTGGTTTCCGGTTACTGTCTAAGGCAAAAAAACAGTCGAAACGATCACGCCGACGATCATAGCGATTCAGGCCTTCTTCGGTGCCCACCCACAAATTTCCGTCCGGGTCTTCCACCATCCCGACGATATTAACGCCTACGATTGTTCCCGACTGGGTAGTTCCACCCGCGCCAACCATTGGCCGATACGTGCGAAACCGGTGACCATCGTAACGGTTCAGGCCATCCTGCGTACCAAACCAGAGAAAATTACGGCTGTCTTTCAGCATCGAATAAACCGACCCCTGCGTCAGTCCATCGTTCACGCCGATATGATCAACCCGGAAGGGAGTGCCGGGCGGAGTTTTTGCGTAGGTCGTTAATCCGCATCTATACCCGCACAAGGCACTCCACAGGAGCAGCCAACAGAGCGTTCTGCGGTGCGGGAATGACAGCGTCATGGCGTGTATCGGATAAGGTCATGCAGCTGTAAATGAGCTATCTATTTGGCAGATTTCCAAACTCATTCGGGGGCGGCTGGATTTAATCCAGCTGTTTTGGCGCGAAAAGCCCGTTTGATTTGCTGTTCTGGCCTAACGGGTCGAAATTCGTAGCACTATTGTTCCAATAAAAACTTTAAACGCTTAGCTCCAATGCGTTTTACCAACTTCATTCGACTATCTCTCATGCTGATTTCTTCCGCTGCTGTGGCACAAACCGACGGGCCACTGACGTATCCCAAAGCGCGCAAAACTGATCAGGCCGATACGTATCATGGTACACCGGTGAGTGATCCCTACCGCTGGCTCGAAGATGACCGATCAGTCGAAACCGCCGAATGGGTCAAGGCCGAAAACAAAGTTACGTTCGACTATTTGTCGCAGATTCCCTACCGGAAGCAACTACAGGAACGCCTGGAGCAGGTGTATAACTACCCGAAATACTCAGCCCCCAGCCGTAAAGGGGACTGGTTTTATTTTTCGAAAAACGACGGCCTGCAAAACCAGTCGGTCCTGTACCGTCAGAAAGGCCTCGACGGTAAACCCGAAGTTGTGATCGATCCGAACAAGTTGTCTGCCGATGGCACGACCCGCCTGACAACGTTCTCACTGTCAAAAGATGGGGCTTACGCCGTAGTGGGTACGTCGCAGGGTGGTTCTGACTGGAATGCGTACCGGATTATGAAGCTGGCCACCAAACAATACCTACCCGAAACCATCGAGTGGGTAAAAGTATCGGGGGCGGCCTGGCAGGGTGATGGGTTCTACTACAGCCGCTACCCCAAACCCGAAGGCTCAGCGCTGGCGGCAAAGAACGAAAACCACCAGGTTTTTTTTCATAAGCTGAACACGGCTCAGTCGGCCGATCGGCTGGTGTTCGAGGATGCCAGAAATCCGCAGCGGTTCCACACCGTTCGGACAACCGACGATGAACGATTTGCAGTGCTGTCGATCAGCGACCGCGGCCAGGGTAAGGATGGAAACGCGCTGTATGTGGCCGATGCTAAAACTAGTCAGCAGAAATTTGTGCCGGTCGTGTCGGAGATTACGAATTTTCAGTACGGTGTTCTGGACAACGATGGTGGCGATCTGCTCATTGAAACCAACGCCGACGCGCCCAATAGCAAAGTGATGCGCTATAGTCCATCGACCCAAAAGTGGACAGTCGTGATTGCCGAAAAACCCGAGCCGCTCGTCGGCGCCGGAACGGCCGGTGGCAAACTGTTCGTTGAGTATTCAAAAGACGTAACCTCCCGGGTGTCTGTATTTGATTATACAGGTAAACTCGAAAACGAAATTCAGCTACCGGGTCTGGGCGAAGCGGGCGGCTTTAATGGCGAGAAAGACGATAAGTTTGTGTTCTACACCTTTACGTCCTTTACCGTTCCGCCCACAATCTACCGGTACGATCTGGCCACCCGGAAAAGCATGGTGTTCCGCGCGCCCGAGGTCGATTTTAAACCAACCGATTACGAGACAAAGCAGGTATTTTATACCAGTAAGGACGGAACGAAAATTCCTATGTTCCTGACCTACCGGAAAGGCATGAAACTCGACGGGTCAAATCCTACGCTGCTGTATGGTTACGGTGGTTTTAACATCAGCCTGCCTCCGGGCTTCAGCGCGCTCCGGATTCCGTTTCTGGAGCAGGGCGGTATTTACGCGCAGGCTAACCTGCGGGGAGGCAGTGAATACGGCGAAAAATGGCATGAGCAGGGCATGAAGCTCAAAAAGCAGAATGTCTTTGATGATTTCATCGCGGCTGCCGAATACCTGATTCAGGAGAAATATACCAGTTCGGCAAAACTGGCGATTCAGGGCGGATCAAACGGAGGTTTGCTGGTGGGTGCCGCCATAAACCAGCGTCCTGAACTGTTCCGGGTAGCCATTCCGCAGGTAGGGGTTATGGACATGCTGCGATTTCATAAGTTCACCATCGGCTGGAACTGGATCGCCGACTACGGCAGCAGCGACAATGCCGATGAGTTTAAGGCGCTGTATGCGTATTCGCCCATTCATAACCTGAAGACTGGTTCGAACTACCCCGCTACGCTCATTACCACGGCCGACCACGACGACCGCGTTGTGCCCGCTCATTCGTTCAAATATGCGGCTACCCTGCAGGAGGTTTATAACGGGCCAAACCCGGTGCTGATCCGGATTGATACCAACTCGGGCCACGGAGCCAGCAACACCAAAAAGAATATCGAGACAACAGCCGATATCTACTCGTTTATTCTCTGGAATATGGGCGTAAAAAGCCTGAAAGAAATCGCTAGCAAGTAAGCTGTAGCAAACGCCAATAAAAAAGCCCTTCCAAAGCTGGAAAGGCTTTTTTATTGGGAGTATTGTTAGTTTAAACGGTTACAGTTTGAAGGTAACACCAAGTTTCAGCGTAGCCAGACTAGAGCCAAGCTCGGCAAAACCTCCTACATTCTGACTGAAGAAGTAGCGACCACCGAGGTGAATCGGGAGGTATACCGCTCCATAGTTATCCAGATAGCCGCCGTACGAGAATGAGTAGTATGAAAGCCCTAAGCCAGCATACAGGTCAACGGCATCGCTGGTCAGGCTGAGGAGTTCATTAAAGTGGTATGAGCCCCGTGCGCCAATATCGAACGAGTTGTATTTGTACGCACCTACGCTTCCATAGCTTTTGTAGCCAGCTACAGCACCTACCGTAATGTTTTTAGTGACCCCGAAGTCAGCCGCGGCATTTAAGCCAATGCCACCGCCTACCGTATAGTAGCCATAGCCGCCAACACCAATACCAAGGTTGATGAACTTAGTGCCTTTGTCAATCGCTAACTGGCCAAACGACTGAGTGCCTGCCAGCAGCACAAAAGCCAGTAAAAACAGAAAGTTGAATTTTTTCATGAGACAGAACTGATTAAAGTAAAACTGCGACAAATTAACGTCTATTCGTATTGGCGTACAAATACCAATATAGGCACTTATTATTCGGTCGAACTGGTTAGTGTGCATCAATAAAAGTCTAGACAAGACGCCTTCACTACGTCTGGTAACTGGTCGTCTACTACCGGGACACTGAAAAAGCCCAGTGCCGTTCAAGGGGCTGATAAACAGTTAATTATCTTAATTTAATATTATACGTTGAATCTATATAATTAATGGGATAATTGCTGTGATTATCAATCTATTGGATTATAAATTGACGTATAAAGTGTTCAGTACCTAATCCAACTATGATGCAAGCACTTAATCTAGCAACGACAATCTCTGCTGATTTAATTGATTGGCCGCTTATGCGCCTGTATGTGCGGGAGACCGGCCGTCAGTTTGTTTCGGTCGCAAATCTGGTTTATCTGGAAGCCGATACCAACTATTGCTGGCTTCACTGGAAAACTGGCCAACCCGTATTAACGCCCCGCACGCTGAAATATCATCATGCCAAACTGCCGGCCAGGTGGTTTATTCGGCTACACCGCAAGTGCGTAGTGAATCGTCAGTTTATCGATCGGTTGGAATATACCAATTCCGGCTATCGGGTGCATATGACTACGGGCGTGTCCTTTCCTGTTTCCCGTCGGCGCTGGCGGGAGGTATTACAACAGATGGACGGTCAGCAGACCTTTATTAATTAGCTTGAATGGTTCAGCGTTTTCCGGCGGAAAGTCTGCACTTTGTAGGAGCTTCTCAATACAACCTGAATAATAAAAAAACGCCGGGTCATGACTCCCGGCGTTTTGCCTGTACAACTGAAGTGCTTTTACGTCAACGATCAGCGGCAGAACTTCCTGCGATTTCTGCAACATACTGAGTCGGCGCTGCCGATGACTTAAAGCGGCACGGGTGGCCTTACTTCTGGTCTCCCTGCTGACTGTCGAGCTTGGTTAACTTGGTCGCGTCATAGTCCTGTTCACCTCCGTGTTCTTCCTGGATGGGTGCACAGGTTACTATCCGGCCGCCTTCTTTAGTTGATTTGACAATCATTGGTGGTCCACCGTCGAGTACCGTAACGTGGTCACCGGGCTGGAATTGGGTCTGAGCAGTTTCCATGGATGTTGAGAGATTTAGTGAACGTATAAACATGAATGCCCTGAGTAACTGGTTTTACAGCATTATGAAGGCGTGTAGAGCCAATAACAAGCGAACATAGCCACTGGTTTGCTTCAGGTTCACAAAGGTGATTGAAGCGAACGAATCATAACTCTCCAATGGTGTACAGGCAACTCAGGGCCCCAGCCAAACAAGCTTCTTAGCTGGTCAGAACGAGTGGAGACGTTCGCCCGGCTTTAGTTAGTGGATTTAGAAATGGTTGAAATTTTTAATGGATAAAAGCCGATCTGCATCAGTCGGTAGGCAAACCGGCGGGGAACTACCCAGTACATGGCTGCATCATTGGTCATAATGCGAACCTCCCGGCCAGAAATACCCTGTTGCTGCAGGCATTGCAAGGCTTTGAGAGGATCTGTAAACGAAGCAATCTGAACTGTGCCGTCAACGGGCATCACCTGAGCTATCTGTAGCAAAGGTGCGCACTTAGCTAAAAAGGTAGAACTCATAATGGTTATTGATTGAAAGAGTTTATAGGCGGTGATAGGCGAGGAAAGCCCAGGGCACCGTAATAAAAGTAGTCGCACTTACAATATCTATCCTAACTCTGTGTATGAAACCGGCTAATCATGTATATAAAGCATATAGCCAAACGAGATCAAATAGCCGCTATTATAAATACTTAATGACTGGTAACATTGTAGAATGAAGGTCATAATCAACTTGTTAACCCCGGTGAGTAAAGCAGTTCATCGCGCTTTTCAGGCAGTCCATCCACCGATTTTGACCGTTGACACAAATTGGTTTTGATGATAAGTGCCCAGCGAGTTACCTTCGATATTCGAATTTTGATCCAGCTACTTTCTAAGCAGGCCATGAGTGTTGTTATCAAACCAACCGTCAATAATATTATCAGTCTCTGGTTTGGCGCCGATACGCCGATTCGTCAGTACAAAATCAAGCTGAATCCCGACTTATGGAAGGCCTGCCAGCGGATAGATCATAGCTTTCATGTCTCTTCAAAGCTTCGTTCACCGGAGCAGTATCGGAAATCGGACAAGATAGCTTTTGCCAGGGCTGTACAGCAGGAATTAAACCGCCTTAGGGCATCAATGAGTAAGGAAACGGGTTGTTTCGCCTGATTGCGCCTTAACTCGTAAGTGCAATAGGCTGTGAGCAGCGTTGTCTATAGCCATTATCTATGGCCACAGTGACATCTCTACATACAGAAAATAGCTGTTCATACCAGATTTCATAAAATTTAATTTGTTGATTTACAGTAGTTAATTAATTTTATAAAGATTGTTCATCTATTCCACCTAACAAGTTAACGTATGACGAACGTTTCCTCTTCTATTTACGCACGTGGTGAAGCGCCTACTAACTGGCCACCTCTTCAACTCTATCTTCGCGATAGCGGCCGACAGGCTTTTCCGGTGATGAATCTGGTCTATCTACAGGCCGAAACAAATTACAGCTGGTTACAGTGGGCTGACGGCCGGCGTATTCTGATGCCGCGCACGCTCAAGTATTATACGCCTATGCTGCCGGCTGAGTGGTTTATCCGACTGCATCGGAATTGCATCATTAACCGCTACTATATTGATCGGCTGGAACGGACGGAATTGGGGGGATTAGTTCACCTGACAACCGGCGCTACGTTACCCATTTCGCGTCGGCGGTGGACGGCAGTTCGCCAACAACTGCTGTCGACGATTTCCTGAACGACATACAATCGCACCACAATTAAAAAGCCCATCCAATCGGATGGGCTTTTTAATTGTCTCGTGTCTGCACCGGGGGTTAAATCTAAAGCCTGACGCAACCGCCCGACATTTTCGTGCGTATATATTGTATGCGCTTCGTTACTGTCTTCTCCCAGCTTGAAACGTGTTACGCTGTCGGGTTCGATGAACTACCCGACGCGGTTGATTTTTTGTTCTGGGGTTACGAGGAGTATGAATTACTGCCCTACGGAGTCTATGATGTGCTCACTGATGAAGTAACTGTCTATGAGCACAAAGGGGAGGTTGTAGCCCGATTCGATCCTGAGGTGATTACCAAGACAGCGCTGAGCTACTTAACTAATGCGGGCGTCCGTTTAAAAAAAGCCTGATGCGTCGGTTACCTTTCCTGCCTGGATCGTTTAGTGCGTTCTGCTATTAGTTTTTCAACGTGCTCAAATACTCGTCAAGGAAGGGGTCGCTGCCTCGTAATTCACATTCGGAAGATAAAGCTGTGAACTTCTGGCTGGCTATAATCAGACTGGCGCTTTCCTCGGGCTCACAATCTGCCGTATAACCTTTCCGGTGGACAACCAAAGCCGTAATGTCGCCATTTTGCCATGCTTCGCTCCACATAGACAAAAGTTTATCTGGCTCCCTAGGGCAAAGACGTAAAACGGTTTCTGGCTTAAGGAGCCCCGGACCATGCTGAGCCAGAAAGCTCATTTTCAACGTATTGCTATAAGGGCAGGAAATTCGGAATAGTGTATTGTCATAAAAATACAGTACCAGATTCGCAACCTCGATGCCCGCAACTTTGGTTTTACGAGCTGAAAACGAACGAATATGGGAGCATACCAACGTTAAAGTGCCTTTAACATAGGATTCGTCCTGTTCATTGAAATCGGCTGAATTTAGCGAGTCGGGCGTTGTAACGCCAATGACGTAACGCCCTAATCCAGTGAGATTTGATTGCGCTTTGCCCAGGTGGGATACTAACAGGAGGGCAATCAGAACATATTTCATCCGGCCACGCTTTAGGTGAGAGACTCCCTAAAATAGAAAATAAGCGTCAGACTCAGGCGTAGCCCTTATAAAAACCGTCTGCCATTCAGGGCAGATAAGCAACCATCTGACGATGAGTAGCGTATAGGGTAGCATGAATAAATCCGTACAGGGCAAGTGGCTCGAAGACGCATTTAAGGCGCTGGGCGTAACTGCCTACAAGGTCTGTAAGCAGCTGGAGCAGGACCGTCCCGATAAGTATTATCAGCATTTTAAAGGACGTTCGTTTCTGAACAGTGAATCGCTGGCTGAACTGGCCCGGCTTTATCCGAAGCTGAATATTCGCTATATCCTCACGGGTGAAGACAGCCCGCTTTTACCCTGAGCTAGGGCTACTCTGGTGTCACATCAGGTTCACCAGCCATTAAAAGTTGCTAACCTTGGTTACCCTAAAACTAAACATAGGATGCCTGACGGTTAACGAGGCAAAGCGGGACTCGGCTTCATCGAGTGTCAGTCTTTCGTTACAGTCAACCCGAACATATGGCCGGCCCGAAACAAGTTCCAGTTCTTTAATCGGCACCCATTTCCCATCGCCAGCGGCCCAAAATTCCACCTCGTAGTACGTCATCGCCTAACTTGGATTTAATGACTGAACGATTCAACAGATAATCCTTGATTCTGGCTTTGGATGGGGACGTTTGGTGAGTGTAAAGTCCGCCCGGTTGTTAGCAATGTCAAGTTAAGTGTAAATTAAAAGCTAAAGTTTATTTAGTCACTCGAATTGCAGGACAAAATAAGTGCATTGTTCCTGACTATTCTTCTGCAGGCTATGCAGCGTATTAGGCTCCAGGAAAATCACATCGCCCGCTAGCACCCCCTGCTGCGTTTCGTCAATACGCTCCTGAACGGCCCCCTCTACTACGATCACAATTTCGGCCGCCCGATGTCTATGGGGGGAATAGGCCTTTGAGCCTGGACTCAGTGTCGTGACGTGCGCTGTAAGTCGCTTCGCCATGATCGTTCCCGTATCAATTATGGGGCGGTTCCCCTCGTTATCAGGCGTTATCCGACCCATCTCTTTTCTATCGACCCAGAAAGAGGTGCCCATCAGTCTGTACAGGTCCAAATCCGGCATTTCGTTAGACATGTATCGGATCTGATAATAGGTGAGTGGTTGAGACGATTTATTTTCCAGGCGATGCGCATCGCCCGGCATCAGCAGCACTATACTGCCGGGGCCAAGCTGGGTTCGTTTTTCTCCAATCGTTAATGTTAATTCGCCCGCCTTGATGATTAGTAAGACCTCCTCATCGAGTTCCTGGGCAGGGTGGGCGGGCTGGTTAGCGAACAGGGTTATGGCCTGAACCGTGAGATTGGAAAAATCTCGGGTTATTCCCGACAGAAAGGTTCGCTCTTCATAAGTCGGATGCCTGACAACGGGCGACAGGGGCCACGAATAAACGTTTGAGGCAACAGCCTGCGAGAAGGCTGAGGGAGCAGCTAACACCAGAACGCAGAATAGCAGAAACGACCTCATAGAAAGAGAGTACCCAGCAACTGACATGAAAAGCAATCGAACGACCTAAACTAATCAGCTACCCGGTCCTGCTACGCCACATTCTGGCATTAGCCAGCCGACGCTTAAGGCCACAAAAAAGCCCCTTGTGGGGGCTCATTTGCGGTTATCCGTGATTGATTACCGAGTCGCTCTGCGGCTTCAGTTTTTCTTTAAATACCTTCCTGAACTTGTCTAGTTTCGGAGCGATAACGAAAGCGCAGTAACCCTGATTTGGATTCTTGGCAAAATAATCCTGGTGGTAGGCTTCGGCTTCGTAGAACGTTTCGGCCGGGCTAATCTCTGTAACGATGGGATTAGGATACGCACCAGCTTTGTTCAGTTCGTCTTTTGCTGTTTCGGCCAGCTGTTTCTGCTCGTCGTTGTGATAGAAAATCACCGACCGGTATTGGGTGCCAACATCGGCGCCCTGGCGGTTCAGCGTAGTTGGGTCGTGGCTCCGAAAGAAAGCTTCCAGCAGTTCCTGGTAGGTAATTACGCTGGGGTCATAGGTTATTTCAACGCACTCGGCGTGGCCGGTAGTACCCGAGCAGACTTCCTTATACGTAGGATTGGGATTCCGGCCACCTTCGTAGCCCGATACGGATTTGATAACCCCATCGAGCGATTCAAACACGGCTTCGGTGCACCAGAAGCAGCCAGTGCCAAACGTGGCTTTCTCGTAATTTGCGGATTGATTTGCGGTCATAATGAGACTGTCTTAGCAACGGTCGGTTAAATCTACGCTATCCGTCCGGCAACTGGCGGCTGAGTGGTTAGCACAGATGCCGATGCCGTTCGCAGAACCGATTACAACCATTAGGTTGGATTCTGGTTGTTAGCTGTAGTGATAACGTAACTGATTCGCGTAAAGTTTACGCGTCCTGTCCGTGAAAGAACTCGATACCGACCGCTTCCGCTACGACGGTTCTAAGCCGCTCAAAATCAAAAAAGCGCCAACGAAAGTAGATGATCTCTATGAAGATGGGGACGAATACGAAACTCGTCTGCGCCAGCATGCTGAACAGATCGACACGTGGCAAAACCGCATGTATGCCGACAACCGCTATGGATTGGTCACTATTTTTCAGGCGCTGGATGCGGCCGGGAAAGATGGCACTATCCAGCACGTATTTACCGGCACCAATCCGGTGGGTGTAAAGGTATATTCCTTTAAGCGTCCCACCGATCAGGAGCTTGACCATGACTGGCTGTGGCGCAGTTGGCGCGAACTGCCTGAACGGGGAATCCTCGGCATTTTTAACCGATCGTACTACGAAGAGGTTTTGGTGACTAAGGTTCATCCCGACATTCTGACCCAGAACCAGCGTCTGCCCGGAAAAGAAACCGATGACTTGGATAAACTCTTTAAGCATCGGTACGAAGCCATTCGGCATATGGAAAAATTCCTGCACCAGAATGGCTTTCCTGTCGTAAAATTCTTTCTGCACGTATCGAAAGAAGAACAGGCTGAGCGGCTTATTGCCCGGATTAAGAACCCGGCCAAAAACTGGAAATTCGACGAAGGAGACGTAAAAGAGCGTGCATTCTGGGACGGTTATCAGGAAGCTTACGAAACCTGTATTAACGAAACTGCAACTGAGCACGCGCCCTGGTATGTCATTCCTGCGGATGACAAAAAAAATATGCGGCTGCTGGTCGGGCAGGTGCTGATCAACGAACTTGAGAAATTGCCCATTGCTGATCCGAAGCCGGACGAAACACGCTTTAATGAATTACAGAAGCTCATTCCGATCATTGAGAAGCAATAATCGACCGAGGTTGTTTTGTCCGCAAACGTTATGAAATTCAATAGCAAACAATTCCGTTACGACGGACACAACAAGTTCTCGGTCGCCGGTACGCCTACGCGGATTGATCCGTTTTACGTCGACGAAACGGATCGGGCCCACCAGCTTGATGAACTGGCTACGCGTATGGATCAGGCTCAGAATCGAATGCATGCCGACGAGCATTACGGGTTGCTGGTCTTATTTCAGGCGATGGACGCTGGGGGTAAAGACAGCAGCATCCGGCACGTGTTTAAGGGCGTTAATCCGTCGCGGTTTAAGATGGCGGCTTTCACCAAACCCGAAAAGACGGATCTGAAGCATGATTTTCTGTGGCGGTTTTGGCAGGAGCTACCCGAACGGGGCTACATGGGTATTTTCAACCGCACCTATTACGAAGAAGTGCTGACCCTGCGGGTTCATCCGGATCGGCTAAGCCAGAGTAATATACCCGAGAATCTGCTGCCAAAGGATGAGAAAACGCTCTGGAAGCAGCGTTTTGGCGACATTGTGCATTTTGAGGATTACCTGTTTCGCAATGGTTTTCCTATTGTCAAATTTTATCTGCACGTATCGAAAGAAGAGCAGGGTAAGCGGCTCATTGCCCGCCTGAGCGACACCGAGAAGCAATGGAAGCTGAGCGAGAGCGATCTGGAGGAGCGGCAGCACTGGCCAGCGTACATGCGGGCTTATGAAGACACGATTAATGCGACGGCTACCCGACAGAATCCCTGGTACGTGATCCCGAGCGATGACCGGCCAAATCAACAGCTCATTATCGCTACCATTCTGGCGGAGGTATTGGAGTCTTTACCAACCCGGTTTCCGGAAACAGATCCCGCCAAAGCAAAAAAGCTGATTAAGGAAATTCAGAAACAGGATAGCTAAGTCGGGTCTATTCAGACGTAACGACAATTGGTAATGGCATAGGGTTTCCCTGCTTTTGCCCATAGACCCTTTAAAGGTTTTATCCTATCCCGCGCGCCGTTCAGCCTCTCGATTCGCTGGTTCATCTAATTTTCAGTCAAGCGGCTTCTGTCCAGACGTACTTTTGCTTCGTCATGAATTTGTTCGCGTAACCGGCCAGACAAGTCCTTACGCGCTTGCTACGCTATGAAACATAATTTCGTTCTGTTATACGTGCTTTGTCTGGTTACTGTGTTGACGCCATTCACAAATGCTGTCGCGCAGGCGAGTCAGAATGTGCTTGGTCGCAACTCTGCGCAGGCAAACCTGACCGTTAGCGGATACATCCGGGACGCTGCGAATGGCGAGGGGCTCATCGGTGTATCGGTTTACGTAAAGGAGACGGGTACAGGCGCCGTTACGAATAGCTACGGCTTCTATGCCATTACCGTGCCTGCCGGGACCTACACTCTCGTGATCTCGTACGTAGGCTACGAAAAACAAACTAAAACCGTTGCTCTAACTGATCAGAACCGGCGTCTGGACCTTGAACTTACGGAAGAAGGAAAGCAACTGCAGGAAGTGGTGGTTTCGACCCGGCGCGAAGATGACAACGTAAAAAACATTGAGATGAGCGTTAACCGGATAGACGTAAAGACGCTGCAACGGATTCCGGCGCTGCTTGGTGAGGTGGACGTTGTACGTAGTATTCAGTTGCTGCCGGGTGTTTCAACGGTTGGGGAGGGGGCAACGGGCTTCAACGTCCGGGGCGGCAGTATTGATCAAAATCTGGTTCTGCTCGACGAAGCGCCCGTTTATAACTCTTCGCACCTGTTTGGTTTTTTTTCGGTCTTCAACCCCGACGCGGTCAAGGATGTCAAACTGATTAAAGGCGGCATTCCGGCCCTGTATGGCGGACGAATCTCGTCGATTCTGGACGTTCGGCTAAAAGAAGGCAACGCCAAAAAGCCCGAGCTCAACGGCGGGATCGGACTGATATTTAGCCGGCTGTCCTACGAGCGTCCTCTTTTCAAAGGAAAAGGTTCGTTTATCATCGCCGGTCGGCGATCCTATGCCGACATCCTGGCTCAGCCGTTCCTGAACGATGACCTGAGAGGCTCAAAATTTTATTTTTATGATCTTACCGCTAAAGCGAACTACCACGTCAATGACAAGAACACAGTGTTTCTGTCGGGTTATTTCGGGCGCGACGTGTTTGGGGCCGATTTTGGCTTCAACTGGGGCAATGGCACGGCTTCGGCCCGCTGGAATCACGTATTCAGCGACCGGCTGTTTCTGAACACGACTGCTTACTACAGCAACTACGATTACTCGCTCGACTCCGACCTGAAACGTAAGGAGGAAAACAAAAACGATTATTTCCGTACCAACTCGCGCATCGTCGATTACAGCCTCAAGCCCGATTTTACGCTGTTTCTGGGTAAAAACACCATTACGTTCGGAGGCCAGAGCATTCTACACGATTTTCAGCCTGGTACGGCAACGGCTGCCAGTTCGGGCAGTGTCCGGACGTTCGGGCTGGAAAGCAAATACGGTTTGGAAAACGCGCTGTACATAGGCAATGAGCAACAGATGTCGCGCCGGTTGCAGCTTCAGTATGGGTTGCGCTATTCACTCTATAATTACATTGGGCCGGGCGAAGCCTATACTTTTGCGACCGATGTTCCGGCCGGCCAGCGTCGTAATCCAATCGCGATCCAAACCTATAGACGAGGGGAAACCATCCAGACGTACGGCAACTGGGAGCCCCGCTTTGCGGCTAAGTATGAGCTATCTGACAACAGTTCGCTTAAACTCAGCTATAACCGTCTGGCGCAGTACATCCACCTCGTTTCAAATACGACGGCTTCTACACCGCTGGATGTCTGGACGCCTTCGACCAATAACATTAAACCGCAGATTGCCGATCAGATTGCGGGCGGGTATTTCCGCAACTTTGGCGCGGCTAACGAGTTCGAAGCCTCGGTAGAAGGGTATTACAAATGGCTCCATAACCAAATTGACTATATCGACGGCGCCAACCTGATTCTGAACAAGTTTCTGGAGGGCGATTTGCTGAGCGGCAACGGGCGGACCTACGGGGCCGAATTTTACGTAAAGCGCAACCGGGGAACCATCAACGGCTGGGTGAGCTATACGCTGGCTAAAACCGAACGGCAGGTGACCGGAATCAACAACGGCAACTGGTTCCCGGCGCGATTCGACAAACGCCACACGCTCACTACGGTACTGCTGGTTGATCCACCCCAGGCCAAACGCTGGAATTTCTCGGCAACCTTTACGCTGGCCAGCGGTACGCCCGCTACCTTTCCTACCAACCGCTTTGAATACGGCGGCTACGTGGTTCCACAGAACGCTGACAACGCCCGTAACAACTACCGAATTCCAACGTACCACCGTCTCGATCTGGCCGCTACGCTACAGGGACGCCGTCGACCGGGTAAACGTAAAGAAGACAACTGGGTGTTTTCGGTCTATAATGTGTATGCCCGGAAGAATCCCTTTTCGGTCTTTTTCCGACCAAATACTGATAATCCCCGCCTGACGGAAGCCGTACGCTATTCCGTCTTTGCCACGGCCATACCATCGGTGACCTATAATTTCAAATTTTAAGCCTGGCTGGAGATAATCCTGCCTATGCGTCATGAACCGATTTTCGATATACCTGCTTTTCTCAGGGCTTGTTCTAAGTCTGCTGCTGACAGGCTGTGAGACAGTCATTGATGCTAAACTCGATACCGGGCCTACACAACTGTCGGTCGATGGCACCCTGACCGATCTGCCCGGCCCACAATCGATCCGGCTCACGCAAACGGCAGCCTACCTTGACAACGGCACACCGCCACCGGCTATCGGTGCCACCGTGCAGGTGAGGAACAATAACGGCCGAAACTTTTCATTCACCGATCCCGATAACGATGGCTATTACGTCTGGCAGCCAACCGGTAAAGACACGCTCGGCCGTATTGGGCAGACGTACAACCTGAATATTACCTTTCAGGGCGAAACCTACCGCGCTACCAGCCGGATGAATCGGGTACCAGTGGTGGATTCGCTGGTGTTCAGCAAACAAAAGATCAATCCCTTATCATCAACGGAGGGGTATCAGGCTGAGTTTTTTGCCCGCGATCTGCCCGGCGCTACGGATTACTACCGGATTCGGTACTACCGGAATGGCACGCTGCAGAACAAACCCCGCGATATTATTACGGTGAAAGATGGGTCGTTTCCCGGTAGCGCCGATACCGATGGGCTGGTATTTATTCGTCCGTTCCGGCAGTCAGTCAACCCTGACAGTCTCTATAATCTTAATGATACGGTGAAGGTAGAAATCATGTCGCTGACCCCCGAAGCTTTCGAATTCTGGCAGCAGCTACAGAACCAGATTACCAACGGCGGATTGTTTGCTACGCCCCCGGCTAATGTACCCACCAACATTATCAACACGAATGGAAACGGACGTCGGGCAACGGGCTTCTTTATTGCCTCGGCCGTACGTGGCCGAACGGCGCGGGTGGCCGGTGAGAATCTACGGACAAAATAAGGTCCGAAAGCTGGCCGTGTATGGTTACTTAAGCTCTGTTGGCCCGGCCGGAGCCGGTTTGCGTTGGCGGAAGCGCGCGATCAGCGGTTGCAGACTGTCGCGCTCCAGAAAGATAATCACGGCCGTAAACAGCCCGAACAGCACCAGATGGAAAGGCACTGCCATCCAGAGGTTAGGAATATCGATCCACAGGGATGCGTAAATCAGCAGTCCCGCTCCCAGGACATAAGCAACCGCCGACCCAACTTCATACGGAACCGGGTAATATTTACGGCCCAGCCCGTAGCAAATTGCCATCATCACAAAGCTGGACGTCAGAAACGCTACAGCGCAGCCCATATAGCCCATGACCGGAATTAGCAGGATGTTCCCCAGAATCGTAATGGCCGCTCCAATGCCGGTGATGAGCGTACCAAACTTGGTTTTGTCGGTGAGCTTGAACCAGAAGGCAATGTTCTGGTAAACGCCCAGGAACAGATTGCCCAGTAGCAGGAGTGGCACTACGTCCAGTCCTCGTCGATAGGCTGGGGCCAGCATGATTTTACCCAGAATATCTAAGTTCAGGCTCACGCCCACCCAGATAAACACGCAAACGATGGTGAACCACTTTGTTACGCGGGCCAGCAGATCGGGTGCGTTCTTATCTTCGGCGCGGGTGAAAAAAAACGGATCAGCGGCCAGTCGGAAGGAGGTCGTCACCAGCGCCATAAAAACCGATAACTTGAAACAGTTACCGTAAATACCCAGGGCATCTTCGTTCGTCAGGCCCGGATAAAAATCGTCGGGTAGGTAATGGCGCAGGAACAGGCGGTCGGTCAGGTTATTGACTACGTTCGCCAGGCCCGTCAGCATAATCGGAAAGGCGTAAACATACAGGATGCGAATGTCGCCCCAGTTGAGCCGGAACCGAAAGCCCCGGAAGGCCCCGCGCAGCAGAACAAAATAGCAGAGATTACCCAGCAGGTTAGCCAGGAAAATATAGCCGGGGCCTATGGAGGGGTCGTAAACAGAACGCACCAGCGGTTGCAGGGCCGACAGATATTTTCCATTGAGAATGTCTGGGCAAACAATGAGAAACAGGACGTTCAGGGCGACAACAATAGCAATGTTGAGCATCCGGGCCACGACGAACTGCCTGGCTTTATTCTCAACCCGCAGCCGCGCAAACGGAATGGCCATGACGGCGTCAATTGCCACTATCAGCGCCGACCAGCGAATAAACGTAGCCTGATTCGGGTAATTGAGCCAGACCGCAATTTCGGGGGCGAACCAGAGCAGCAGAACTGTCGCTACGGTCGTAATGACGATTACCATACTCAGCGTGTTGCTGAAAACGACGGCCGTGGTTTCGGGCTTGCGGGCCGAAAACCGGAAAAAAGCCGTTTCCAGCCCCAGCGTGTAAATCACCAGCAGTAAGGCGATATAACTGTAAAACTCAACGTTGGACGACAGCTCTTTCGGTCTCGCGAACGCATACGTCTGGATCGGGACCAGCACGTAATTCAGCATCCGGCCCAGGATAGTGCTGATGCCGTACAGGGCCGTATCGCTGGCTAGTTTTTTAAATGTACTCATTCGGGGTAATAACAGCCGGCTTATCCGGGCTGACAAAGTTAAGACCTTTGGTTATCTTTGCGCTTCTGATCGAAACAGCTCCCGGCTGTTTCGGGTCAACAGCCAACTAACCAGCAATCGCCGGGCACCTGTTTTCCGGTCGTTCCTATGTCGCTTAAGATCTCCTCCGCGCTAATTTCTGTCTATTATAAAGATGGCCTTGAACCCCTGGTTCGGCTGCTGCACGAGCAGAATGTTAAACTCTACTCCACAGGTGGCACCCAGACGTTCATTGAACAGCTTGGTATTCCCGTTACGCCCGTCGAAGATCTGACCGGCTACCCGTCCATCTTCGGCGGGCGGGTTAAAACGCTGCATCCGGCCGTAATGGGTGGTATTCTGTACCGGCGCGAATTGCCGGAAGACCTTGCGCAGGCCGAGCGGCACCGGATTCCACCGATTGATCTGGTTGTGGTCGATCTGTATCCTTTCGAAGAAACGGTTGCGTCGGGCGCGTCGGACGAGGATGTCATCGAAAAAATTGATATCGGCGGAATCTCGCTCATCCGGGCGGCTGCCAAAAACTACAACGACGTGCTGATCGTGTCGTCGCGCAGTCAATACGCCGAGGTGGTAACGCTCCTGAACGAGAAAAACGGCGCGACCGATCTGGCCGATCGTCGGCAGTATGCCCGGAAGGCTTTCGGCGTTACGTCGTACTACGATACCGCCATTCAGGCCTATTTCAGTTCGGAGGCTGATGTGGTTTCGGGCCAGCAGAAGGAGGCCACCGGCGACATTGCCGATTTCAGGAAGTTACCCGCCAATCATCTTCGCTACGGCGAAAACCCGCACCAGCAGGCAACCTTCTACGGCGATCTGGACGCCATGTTCGAGAAGCTGCACGGCAAGGAGCTTTCGTACAACAACCTGGTTGACGTAGATGCCTGCGTAAACCTGATTGATGAATTCAGAAACGCTAACGGGGCGGCCTTTGCCATCATCAAGCATACAAACGCCTGCGGAATTGCGACTGCTTCGAGCGGTAAAGAAGCATACCTCAACGCGCTGGCCTGCGATCCGGTTTCAGCTTTCGGGGGCGTTGTGATTACCAATACGCCAGTCAATCTGGAAACGGCCGAAGAGCTGAATAAGCTGTTCATGGAAATTCTCATTGCGCCCGATTACGCGCCCGAGGCCCTGGACGTACTGAAATCGAAGAAGAATCGTATCCTGCTGAAACGTAAAGCAGTTGCTCTACCATCGGTGATGTTCAAAACAATCCTGAACGGCGTTCTGGAGCAGGATAAAGATGACCAGACCGAAACCGCCGATCAGTTTAAAACGGCAACGATCAAAGAACCATCGGCGAGCGAGCTGCGGGCGCTGGAGTTTGCCCTAAAAGTGTGTAAGCATACCAAATCGAATACAATCGTGCTGGCCAAAGAAAATCAGTTGCTGGCCAGTGGCGTCGGGCAGACCTCCCGCGTCGATGCGCTGCGGCAGGCCATTGAAAAAGCCAACTCGTTCGGGTTTGATCTGAAAGGAGCGGTTATGGCGTCGGATGCATTCTTCCCGTTTCCCGACTGCGTTGAAATTGCTGATCAGGCAGGAATTACGGCGGTCGTTCAGCCCGGCGGCTCGATTCGCGACCAGGATTCGATCGACTACTGCAACCAGCACGGTCTATCCATGGTCACCACGGGCGTGCGGCACTTCAAACACTAATTAACCAGAACCCAGGATTTACTTTTTCTTTGGGGGCGATCGCTTGTTGTTACGCCCCACCGAAAGCCAATCCAGAGCCCATGCGACTACTTTATTCCATCTGGTGCGCCTTTTACATTGTGGCCTTGTATCTGGTCCTGTTTCCGTTTCAGTTTGTGTTTCTGCAGCGCGAGGAATGGAAGCCACTGGCGCACAAAGTCAATCGGGTTTGGGGCTTCCTGTATTTCTGGGGAATTGGTATGCCCGTGCGGGTCGAACATCGGTTCCGGCCCGACCCGAAGCAGGCGTATGTATTCTGCGCCAATCATTTTTCATATCTGGATATTGCCGTAATGGGCGTAGTAGTTCGGAACTATTACGCGTTTGTTGGTAAGAGCGAGGTAAAAAAGATTCCCTTGCTGGGCTATATGTTCGCCAAGCTTCATGTGCAGGTCGATCGGTCGCAGCCGAACAGCCGCGCCTACTCGCTGGCTAAATCTATCCGGCTGCTGGCATCCGGCCGCAGCATCATGATTTTTCCGGAAGGTGGCATCCGGGCCAAACATCCACCCAAAATGCACCATCCATTCAAGGACGGCGCCTTCATTATGGCCGTTCAGCAGCAGGTTCCAATTGTGCCCATAACGCTACTGGACGATCACCGGATTCTACCGGACAAGAAAAAGCTACGGATGCATTGGGGGCCGCTTCGGGCGGTAATTCATGAACCGATTGAAACGACGGGCATGACCCCCAACGACATTGAATGGCTGAAGGAGGAAACGTATCGCATCATTGATCAGGAATTGATGAAGGGAGCGGCCGTTACGGCCTAATTTTGTTGCCCATGTCGGTTCCGGGACGTAGTTAAACAAGTAGATAGCATGAAAGTCGATCAGGAAACTCTCCATAAAATCGCTCATCTGGCCCGGCTGGAAGTTCAGCCGGAAGAAGAAGCCGAACTGCTCGCCAGCCTCAATGGTGTGCTGACGTGGATGGAACAGCTCAACGAGGTTGATACAACGGGTGTTGAGCCGCTGACGCATATTTCGGACGAGACGAATATGCTGCGCGATGACGTAGTTGGTCAGCACCTGCCCCGCAAACAGGCCCTGGCGAATGCTCCTCAGCACGATGAGCAATTTTTTGAAGTCCCTAAAGTTCTGGAATAACTCAGGCGATGGCCGTTGTCGGTCGGTTGCCTAACAGCGTACGAATTGGTTCGGCCACGGCTTCGGCGTGAAAAACGAGGCTGAAGTGATCGCCGGGTACCTCAATGAAAGGTTCGTCAGGTGGTAAAACGATGTTATCCCGACGGGCGTGAATCCGTAGGTCGGGCTGAACCGTCAGCGGAGGAGCCTTCGCGAATAGCGTCTGAAACTGCTGATAGATATACAGCCGGCTCATGCGAAGCGAGTTGTCTAGGAGCGTGCAGAATAAGCCAAACGACTCTTTAAACGGGTACAGTTTCTTCAACATACCGTTTGTTACGCTGTTCTGCGTAAGCCTCGTATCGAGCATGAACTTCAGGAGACGAAGGTTTTTCAGAGGCAAATAAATCTTCTTCTGATTCGTCCACGAAGCCAGCTGAATAGTCGTGGCGTTCGTCAGTTGTTTGATGTGCATGGCAACCCAGCCGCCCATCGAGTGCCCAATAATCACATCTTCGGCCGTAATCCTGTACTGGCTAATTAGGCGCTGAGCCAGCTGCTGTACGTTGATCGTATCTGACGGCGCCCAACGGGCAAATTCGTCGGCCAGATCAATGTGCACAAAACTGGCCGGGCCAATCAGCGGCACCAACTGGTCAAAAATAGTCGGGTCTTCGAGGTAGCCGTGGATAAGAACGATGCGAAGCATGGGCTGGTAGTCCGTTTAGGCCAAAATAGGCTTTACGATCTTGCCCGCTACGTCGGTTAACCGGAACGGCCGCCCCTGAAACTGGTAGGTTAGCTTCGTATGATCGAACCCGAGCAGGTGTAGAATCGTGGCCTGCAGGTCGTGAACGTGAACTTTGTCTTTCACGCCATAGTAGCCAATGTCGTCAGTTTCGCCGTAGGAAAACCCTTTCTTTACGCCCCCGCCTGCCATCCAGACCGTAAAGGCTTCCAGGTGATGATCGCGGCCCATAAAGGGCAGCACCTGCCCATCACGGTTTTCCTGCATTGGCGTCCGGCCGAACTCCCCGCCCCAGACCACCAGCGTTTCGTCCAGCAGGCCCCGTTGCTTCAGATCGTTCAGCAATGCCGCTACGGCCTGGTCCGACTCTTTGCATTTGTTCTTCAGACCTATTTCAATGGCACCATCTTCACTGGTTCCGTGAGAATCCCAACCCCAGTCGAAAAGCTGCACGAACCGGACACCACGCTCAACCAGCCGACGAGCCAGCAGGCAGTTTCGGGCAAAGGAGCCCTTGTTCGGGTCAACACCATAGCTGTCCAAGATGTATTGCGGCTCACTCTTAATGTCCATCGCATCCGGTACGGACATCTGCATCCGGAAGGCCAGTTCGTACTGAGCGATTCGGGTCAGAATTTCGGGGTCTTTAACGTCGTTGTACTGCTGCTGATTGATTTCGCTGATCGCGTCGATGGTTTGCTTCCGAACGTCGCGGGTGATACCGGCCGGGTCCGATGCGTACAGAACCGGATCGCCGTCGGTACGGCACTGGACACCCTGATACACCGTCGGCAGGAACCCGCTGCCCCAGATTGATTTTCCTGCATCGGGTTGTTTGCCGCCCGACGCCAGCACGATATAGCCCGGCAGGTTATCGTTTTCCGTTCCTAAGCCATACGTTACCCAGGAGCCCATACTCGGCCGACCTAGTCGGGCGCTGCCAGTGTGCATGAGCAGTTGAGCAGGGGCATGGTTGAACTGGTCGGTATGCATGGCTTTGAGGAACGTAAGGTCGTCCACGACGCCCTGCAGATGCGGCAGGTAATCAGACACCCAAGCGCCCGACTGGCCGTGCTGCGCGAACTTGCCCTGCGGTCCGAGCATTTTCGGGACGCCCCGGATAAAGGCGAATTTCTTGCCTTCGAGCAATTCCTGCGGGCAGTCTTTACCGTTGTATTTAGCCAGCTCGGGCTTGTAATCAAACAATTCCAGCTGGCTGGGCGACCCGGCCATGTGAATATAAATGATCCGTTTAGCCTTGGGAATATACTGCGACGGATGCGGAGCGGTCGGCTCACCCGACTGTAGGGCGTTACCAACGGCAGCCGTATGTTCGTCTTTATTCAGGAAACCGCAGCTGCCCAGAATTGAGCTAAGGGCCAGTGCACCAACGCCCGTTGAGCAGGTATGCAAAAAGTGACGCCGGGTTTCGCGCTCGGCGGCAGCCTGTTGGAGTTCTTGCAGGAGCTTGTTCATATTGACGTAAAGGGTTCCGTAGCCGAAAGCTGCGCGTAAAACTATTCTTTGGTAATCACTTCGTCCAGATTCAGTATAGTATTGGCCGTTACGGTCAGTGCGGCCTGCTGAGGGGTTGCATCGGCCAGGGTCAGGAGCTTTTTCGCTTCATCTGGCTTGCTCCGGTAATACTGCTCGGTTGTACGATACAGCCTGGTCAGCACGGCTAATTTCTTCGGGGCCAGTTCGCGCAGCATCACCTGCCGGAAACCGGCCTGAATCTGCGCTTCGGGCGAGCGGCCCTGAGCAGCCATATAGCAGGCCAGTTGCTGGGCCGCTTCAACATAGACTGGATCATTCAACGTTACCAAGGCCTGCAGGGGCGTGTTTGTGCGCAGCCGACGTAACTGACAGAACTCGCGGCTGGGGCTGTCAAACGTTACCATCGACGGGTAGGGGGCCGTGCGCTTCCAATACGTGTACAGGGCGCGTCGATGCAAGTCTTCGCCAACGCTCTGTTTCCAGGTTTCGCCGTCGTAGGGCGACTGCCAGATGCCTTCAGGCTGAACGGGCATTACGCTAGGGCCATGCATTTTTGTACTCAGCAGCTTACTTACGGCCAGCGCCTGATCGTGTACAGCCTCGGCGGATAGCCGAACGCGTGGCCCGCGGGCGAGCAATTTGTTGAACGGGTCTTTCGCCAGCAACTCGGGCGAGGCCGTGGACTGCTGCCGGTACGTTGCCGACAGAACGATCTTTTTCAGCAGCGCCTTAATGCTCCAGCGATCCGTTTCCATAAAGTCAACCGCCAGATAATCCAGCAGTTCGCGGTGGGTTGGCGGAATGCCCTGCGTGCCCATGTCCTCCACGGTTTCGACGATGCCTGTCCCGAAGAGCTGCTCCCAGAATCGGTTTACCGCTACGCGCGCCGTTAACGGATGCTCCCGACTGACCATCCAGCGGGCCAGACCGAGCCGGTTTCTGGGTAATTTGGGGTTCATCTGAGGAAACGACTTGGGTACGTCGGGAGACACCCGCTGGCCTTTGACCATCCAGTTCCCGCGCTGAAACACATGGGTTGGCCGGGCAAGGTCATCGGAGCTGTCGAGCATGATAGGCGTTTGTTCCGCTTCAGCGTTCAGTACGTCCAGAAGCAGTTTATCCTGCTCACCCAGGGTGCTAAGTGGCTGACCAGGTAGAATTGGCTGGAAGGATACCCATTTGACCATGACCCACTCTTTAGGCGTTTTTGGGCTGTTGAGCGAGAGATATAGGTCATGGCGGCCCTGCACAGAGGGCAGCGGAATCATCTGGATCGTATCGTTCCAGCTGTTACCAGTTTTAGGCACCGGAATTGTAGCCAGAACCGGCCCATCGGGTTTATCCTGACGGAGGGTAACGACAGCGTTGGTAGCATTCGTACCCCAGGCAATCAAAAGCCGGGGTCGGTTTGTCAGCGTAACATTTTTGATGCGGGCCGAGCCTTTATCCTGCGCACCGAAGTACTTGGCGTCGAGCAGCGACGCGTTGATGTACTTGTCAAAGTCGTGGGAGTTGATCTTCGGTTCAATGGTTCGGGCCAGCTTGGTAAAATAGTCGGTCTGCGCCTTTGCCCGAGCCGCGTTACGTTCGGCGGTTGAAATAAACTGCTGTAACGCCACCAGTTTCAGCGAGTCGGCAGGTTTATAGAACCGGAGGGTCGGGGTGTCGCTCGTTACGTCTTCGTCGCGGCTGTTGTTGAAAAAGGCCAGGTATTTGTAGTACTCGTCGTGCGTAAACGGATCGTAAGGATGGCTATGGCACTGCACGCACGAAAAGGTAGTACCCTGCCAGACATCCCAGGTCGTGTTGACCCGGTCCAGAACGGCCGCCACCCGAAACTCTTCATCCTGCGTACCGCCCTCATCGTTCGTCATTGTATTCCGGTGAAATCCGGTTGCAATCAGTTGATTGTCGTCAGCATTAGGCAGCAGATCACCCGCAATCTGTTCCACGGTAAACTGGTCGAAGGGCTTATCGTCGTTAAAGGCGTTAATGAGCCAGTCGCGGTAACGCCAGATTTTGCGGCCGGGGTCGCGTTCATAGCCTTTGGTGTCGGCGTAGCGGGCCAGATCGAGCCACATTCCCGTCCAGCGTTCGCCGTAAGCGGGTGATGTAAGCAGTTGGTCAACCACTTTTTCGTAAGCATCCGGCGCTTTGTCCTGAACAAAAGCCGTCACCGCTTCCTGTGTGGGCGGCAGGCCGGTCAAATCAAGCGATACCCGCCGAATGAGCGTGGCCCGGTCGGCTTCCGGAGAGGGCTTTAAACCCTCATGCTTTAGTTTGTCAAGAATGAAGTAGTCGATCTCGTTCCTGACCCAGCCAGCTTCTTCATTTTGCGTGAGACCCAGCCGACTCCAGAACGTTCCGAGTTTGGGTAACTCAGGCTTTACGACGGGCTGATACGCCCAATGGTCGCCCCATTCGGCACCCTGATCGATCCAGTTGCGCAGAAGCTCAATTTCGTCGGGTTTGAGCGGTGGGTGATCGAGCGGCATCCGCTCATCGGGGTCGCTCAGCGTCAATCGGCGAATCATCTCGCTGGCGTCGGCATCACCGGGAATGATGGCTGGTTTACCGGATTTCGCCGGGGCCAGCGCTTCGTGTTTGAACAGCAGCGAAAAACCCGACGCTTTTTTTACGCCACCGTGGCAGACAATGCAGTTCTTGTTGAGCAGCGGTTTTATCTGGGTATTGTAATCCACCCGGCTGTCGAAAATGCCGAGAAACGACGAAAGCGTTAACGCCACCGTCATACTGACTGCGCCCAGAATAACCCACTGCGTTTTCATGTCCAGTTATCAGGTCATTTGGCGAGCACTCGAATTTTATGCCCGCTGGTTAACCGCAAAGACTACTTATTCGTAAAGGCAGAACCTTCGCTTTTTTCACTGTCGGACAGCAGCAAGCAGCAGTTTATTTGAAAAACAAGCGATAGTTAGCCGACAGGGTGGGAGCCTGGATAACGAAACCCGATGGTAAGCCGTTCAATATCAGTATGTAAATGCTAGCCGTCAGCTTGGGGCGCTTACTTGACCCGAATGATTAGGCTGCTGGTATCGTCTTCGCCATTGCTGGTTCCGTTGCCGGGAACGGAGTCTGGATCGGGGCGGCTGGCCGCTGTAATCTGGGCCTTACAGACACTGCGACCCAGCGCGGTAACTTTAGCTCGAAACTGAAGTGTAGCGGTGCTATTTACGTCCAGACTGCTTAGTCCGCCCGAAATGCCACCCCCACCCGGAGCCATGTCGTTGCTCGAAATAAATGTCTGGCCAGCGGGCAAGTAAGCTGTTACGTTCAGGCCGGTTGCTATCATCCCACCCCGGTTTGTCAGCCATAACGTATAGGTTATGGTGTCGTTCAGGCGGGGAGAGCGATTGCTAACCGACAGGCTTAGGCTTACATCGGCTTTCGTTAGATCGGCGGCTGGTTGGTTGTCCTGAACACTGGGCAAAGGAGCCTGATTGGGATTAGGCGACGTAAAGACAGCCAGTCCGGCCTGGCGGGTGCGAAAGTTCAGTTCCGCGGTGTCGTCCTGTCCGTCGCCCGTACCGGAGTTGGGCTGGGAGTCGGGATCGGTGTTGGTAACCTGTGCAATCTCAGCCGCGTTTCGGTACGTTCCAGCCGCCAAAGGCCGCGCCCGAAAACTCAGAATGACCGTTGCATTCGGATTCAGGCTGACGACCGTGCCGGTTAACGTACTGCCGCTGAAGGCCAGGCCCGACGCCGACACAATGCTTAGATTACTGGGCAGGCGATTGCGAACCTGTATGTTGGTCGCCGGATTAGGCCCGGCATTGCGGATGTAGAGCGAGATGGTCAACGTATCGTTCACACCGGGCGTTCGCTGGCTGATACCCATGGACAGACTTAAGTCGGCCGCACCGGAGGACGACGGTGGAGTACCTACCCGGAAGAGGTTGGAGGGTACGGCGGGAAAAACGGGCGAGGTAGCCACCACCCGAACCTGATACCGGCGGCCGGTTGTGAGCGTATCGGGTAGCTTAACCGCCACCGGACTGCTAAGTCCACTGCCCAGAACGCCTACATACTTTCCCAGTGAATCGAGAAGCTGCACCTGCCATTGATTGTCGCCAGCGAACGTGCCCACCGTTTGAAAGGATACGCGCAGACTATCGCCGGGACGCAGATAATCGGCGACCGTTTCGGTTACGGCAAACTGCGTCGGTGTGCTGGGAAGGGCGTTCTGGAAAAAGCCGTCATTCAGGCTGTTGCTCCAGTTACGGGCGTAGCGCGACATACCCATATCGGCCGGGATTGATCCTGGGTTCAGGTAATAGCGGGGATGCGGAGAAGGGCGGAGAATATTCCGAAAATGTACGTCCGGCGTGCCGGCGTTCCGGTTGACAATGGTATCGTTATACGGTCCCTGAAAGGCGTTGAAGCCTGGTGTTGCGATAACGGCTTCCTGCTGAGCCACTACGTCGGGTGATGAACTGGTTCCGTTAAACGAAGCCCGGGCTACGACCCACGGTAGCGGGCGTCCGCCAAAGTCCTGCCGCGACTTTTGAATCAGCGCTCGTAGCCGGTCGGCATACTGCAGGATCTTATCGCGGGCGACGTCATTTTCGGCCTCCCCCTGGTGCCAGAGAACGGCCCGGATGCCCGCCGTCGAGCCATAATAGCCTAAAATATTTTTGAGATTGGTATAGGGTTGGAGGTTTGGCCAGTTCTCTACGCAGTAATACGCATTACAGCTAGGAATGCCGTTAGCTGAGTTAAGCCAGTTGTCAATGGTTGAGCCATCCCAGCCCGCTACGTAAAAGACCACCGGCACGTTATAGCGGTAGACGATATAATCGCCCAGTTCGCCCCAGACCCAGGAGCTTTCGGCCATCGGAAACACGCGCCGACCGGCCGTTAAGGGCTTATAGACCGGCACCGGCAACGGATCGCCGGAAGAAAACAGCGCGTTGGCATTGGGCGGATAGTAGTGATTGATGGTGTCAATGGCATTGACGCGGTCGGTAGCCGTACCCAGGTCGTTATCGCCTACGCCAAGCCCCCGCGAATTCGATTGCCCCGCCGTTATAAACACCTCGCCAATACCCACCGGTTGCACAGTGGCCTGCCCCGTTACCGTATTGCCAATTAGCGTACGAACAGTCAGTACGTACCAGCCGCCTTTACCCGTGATATAGCCTAGAAAGACGTTATTGGCTGGATTAATCTGTACCGTTTGCCAGTCGGTGGCTGTTCCATCGTTGGTTGCTACGGGTGTCAATCGCGCTTCAACCCGGTCAACCGCCGTACCCAGCCGTCCTGATAGATAGAGTCGTCCATTGTTATCGGCACCGCGCTGTACGACCAGCCGGGGCATCGGATACGAAATCTGAAGCTGAGCAAAAGCAAAGTAGGGTAATCCAATAATCAAAAGAACCCAGCGAAGCGCGGACGACATGACTAAACCGAAAATTGCCCCGCGAAATTACGAGTAAAGTTGGTCAGGTACAGTGAAATGTACTTATTTAAGTATCTGCATCCTATCCGGTTCTCTTCGCCAGCGGTAAGCGAATTCCTGCTTTTTAACGTATCTTTGTTAAAACCCTTATGCCTTCATTGTCAGAAATTTATCACAGATTGATTGCCATGAAAACGCTGCTCATCACGATCGCAACCAGCTGTTTAACTGCCCTTGGCGCAGTCGCGCAGCCGGCGGTACAAAAGGCAATTCAGAAACAGCTTATTCTCAGCGACGATGGAGCTACCATTCAACTGGACGAAGGGAAGTTTACGTTTACGGGCAGTCTGTCGTTGGAAGACAAGAAAAACATTGTGATTCGGGGGCGGGGCGTGGATAAAACGGTGCTGTCATTTAAGGGGCAAACCGACGGGGCCGAAGGGCTGCGGGTGAGTAACGGCCAGAATATCATCATCGAAAACCTGACCATTCAGGACACGAAAGGCGACGCCATCAAGACGATGAACGTGAATGGCATTACGTTCCGCAACCTGAAAGTCGAGTGGACCGGTACGCCCGGCCCTGATAACGGTTCGTATGGCTTGTATCCGGTGCAGTGCCAGAACGTCCTGATTGAAAACTGCGTCGCCATTGGCGCGTCGGATGCGGGTATTTACGTTGGGCAGTCGAAGAATATTGTGGTGCGTCGGTGTGAGGCTTATCATAACGTAGCGGGTATCGAGATTGAGAACTCGCTCATGGCCGATGTCTATGAAAACAACGCTCACGACAATACCGGGGGCATTCTGGTCTTTGATCTGCCCGATCTGGTGCAGAAGCGGGGCGGTAATGTGCGGGTCTATAAAAACACCATCCGTGAGAATAACTACGACAATTTTGCCCCGAAGGGAAACATCGTCGCCCGGGTGGCGGCTGGTACGGGGGTGCTGATTCTGGCGACTAACCAGGTTGAGGTGTTCGATAATCAAATTATCAACAACAAGAGTATCGGCACGGGGGTTATCAGCTACCACATGACCGAGAACCCCATTGCCGACAAGGAATACTATCCTTATCCGACGAACATCAATATCCACGACAATACGTACGTACGCGAACGGGGCTATCCGACGCGCAAAGGCCGCATGGGTATGATGTTCCGCTTTAAACTGAAGTTTGGTAAGGATGTCCCCGACATTCTCTGGGATGGCATTACAGACACTAACTACGCTCATCCGGCCACGATGGACATTTGTTTGCGGAACAACACCGGTGCTGAGTTCGCTAATATGGATGCCGCTGGCGGTTTCAAGAACGTATCGCGCAATATGACCCCGCACAACTGTGAACTTAAACCGCTGGCCGACGCCAAACTCGCCGTAGGGCAGGAGTAGCGGCTCAAATTCCTGCTTGCTCTACGGGTTGTAAACAGACGTAACGATGAAGCTTTTCCTCGCTTTTGCCCTTTTCCTCATTTCAATCGCCTTTACCATACGGCCGGTTGGAACGGGTGCGGCCGCGCCGGAGAAGCTTTCGGACTGGGGAATTTTTGCGGGTAATATCGCCGGGCAGCGACCGGCTGAGGGCGTAATACCTTACCGGCTCAATACGCCCCTGTTTTCGGACTACGCCGAAAAGTTGCGCTTCCTGAAGCTACCCGCGGGGCAAAGCGTGCCTTATAACCCGGATGATGTACTGGCTTTTCCGACCGGGACGGTACTCATCAAAACGTTTTACTTTCCGAATGACTTCCGCGACCCGGCCAAAGGGCGCCGACTGCTCGAAACGCGCTTACTGGTCCATGAGCCCGCCGGCTGGAAAGCGCTCGAATACGTCTGGAATACCGAACAAACCGACGCTCTGCTCGAAGTGGCCGGCGAACAGACAGAGGTGACTTACGTTGACCTGGCCGGGAAAACACACCGGCAGCCCTACGTGATGCCTAACCTGAATCAGTGCAAAGGGTGCCACAACCGGAACGAACGGCTCTTGCCCATTGGGCCATCGGCCCGTCAGCTAAACGGCGAACAAACCTACGCCGACGGCCCGGCCAACCAGCTTGCCTACTGGCAACTGCATGGACTACTCACGGGCCTGCCTGAACTGGCGGCAGTGGCAAAAACACCTGTCTGGAACGATCCGGCTACCGGCAGCCTGGACGCCCGCGCCCGTGCCTGGCTCGACATCAACTGCGCCCATTGTCACCGCCCCGATGGCCCGGCCGCTACGTCAGGCCTGAACCTGCGCTATAATGAGGAGAATCCTACCGTCTGGGGCGTCCTGAAAACACCCGTTGCGGCTGGTCGGGGTTCGGGTGGGCGGCAGTATGACATCGTGCCTGGTAAACCCGACGAGTCGATACTCGTTTATCGGATTGAATCCAATGACCCCGGTATTATGATGCCTGAAGTTGCCCGCAAAGTCACCCACCAGGAAGGTGTTGCCCTCGTGCGGGAGTGGATACGGAGCCTGAAAAGCGAAGGGCAGAACTGAATCTTAGCATCTTCCTGATGCCTAAGTGCGAACTTACCATAGAGTTTCCCTGGGGTTATATAAACACGTATATGAGTTTGGTATGCTAGACGGCGGTAAATACCACCTTTAGCTAAAATCGAAGATTTCGTGAGACATTGCGCGTTCTTCGTGCTTACATTTCAGGTAGTTATATTATTTATGCGCATAGGGGTAACTACAATAACATATCGTATTATGAAGCTAATAATAGTAGATCATGAAAAAGATTATACTCCTCATTCTGCTCGTCGTCAGTTGCTGGATAACAACTGCTGGGCAAACAATTACAAACGTAGGATTTACAAACAATAGGGACGGAGGGATTAATTATCATGTGCTTCGAAGTGCTATCTCATGTCCAGGTGGAGAATTATGGGTCAATTTTCAATACGCCCGCTTCCAATGCCCGGACACGCGCTTCAAGGTTGACTTAATTCAAACCAGTGGTACGCCAACTATAGTGAGTTCCTATACTGTCGGAATGGACAATGTGGAAGGGATACCCTGGTCAATGGTGGGGGTTACGGTTCCTGCTACGGCTGTGATTGGGTCACTGTATAAAGTACGTGTATCCAGCATGCGCCCGGAAGGCTGCACAAAAGATCCGGCATCCGTAACCGGGAATACAGTCGAAATACGAATCAAATCGGTTGAAGTGCATAGTATTGGTTATTTGCTACCCCCTTACTCGGGAACGCCTAAACCAGGACCGCTGAACATTTCAACGGGGCAGACCTTCAGGTTATACGCTATTCCCGAACGATCGTATTACACCTACACCTGGCTTTTACCCTGTCCTCCGTTATGCAATGAATTAGCCGGTACACGTAGCGGTGTTTTTGAATCGACGGCCACTGAACTCGGTAGTTACACCGCTACTCTTTACGGACACTTTGCCGACGCCTATTATTGTGATGCGCCTGTTGTATCAACGGTTATCAACGTGAGTGGCTCCGCAAGTAATGGGTTACGCGTTGGAACGGAAGAGAGCGCCGGTCAGGAGGGGTTAATGGTCAGAGCCTGGCCAAATCCAGTTCGGGAAGTGTTGACAGTTGAGGTACAGGCCGAATTGCGTAAACCCGTCACAATCAGTATGACGGATGCGCGTGGCCGACTCATTCAACGCAGACAGACGGTGATGGAAGCGCCTAAACAGCAGGAATTGTTCAGTTTGAACGGCCAGCCAACGGGCATCTATTTGTTACGAGTAGCAACCGCCGATAAAGCGCAGGTTATAAAGATTATAAAAGACGATAAGTAGCTATACCGACTTCGGCTGATAAAACGTATTACCCTACCCTTGTGCGTAATTAATTAAAGCAAACGTCCGACGGACTGCTGAGTCTGTCGGACGTTTGCTTATTATCGGCTTTGGCTATTATTATTTTCAACTGTGTGAACGAATGCGTTGGCTGAGAACCAATGTTGCATAGGCCCTGACGTATGCTGTTGTAGTACCTGAGTGGTTCATACTGAGCAAGGAACAAAAGCAGAACGTAGCGGATGAACCTAAAATGATGGGTAGCTTTAACGGGTGATATATAAAGAAAGGCAGGTATACACCCACCTTTCTTTAATGGAAACCTAGCCTGATAAATAAGCGCTTATGCTTACACTTTCCCCCGCAGAAAATCAGCCGTAAAGTTCTGGCCTTCGGGCAGTTTCACCATTTCTTCGGGGGTGCCTGTAAACGTTACGTAACCGCCGGTTTCGCCACCTTCGGGGCCGAGGTCGATGATGTGGTCGGCGCTTTTGATGACTTCCATGTTGTGCTCGATGATAATGACCGAGTCGCCCTGATCGACCAAAGCGTTGATGGCTGTGAGCAGTTTACGGATGTCGTGAAAATGCAGGCCCGTGGTCGGTTCATCGAAAATAAACAGCGTGCTGCCTTTGTTCGGATTCCCCTTGCTCAGAAACGACGCCAGCTTAACGCGTTGCGCTTCACCACCGGATAACGTATTGGCCGATTGCCCTAGTCCAATATACCCTAGACCAACCTCCTGTAGGGGCAGGAGCTTATCGGCCATTTTGGGTTCTACCTTGCGGAAAAAGTCGATCGCTTCGTCAACGGTCATATCCAGAATGTCCGAGACATTCTTGTGCTGCAACGCTACCTCCAGCACTTCCTGCTTAAAGCGTTTGCCGCCACAGCCCTCGCACTTGAGGTAAATGTCGGCCATGAATTGCATCTCAATCTTTACCTCGCCTTCGCCCTGACAAACCTCGCAGCGACCGCCATCGACGTTGAATGAGAAGTGGCTAGGCTTATACCCACGGGACTTGGCAATGGGCTGATCGGCCATGACCTGCCGCAGGTAATCATAGGCTTTGATGTACGTAACCGGATTCGAGCGCGACGATTTACCGATGGGGTTCTGGTCAATCATTTCAACGGATGAAATCCGGTCGAGCGAACCTTCGAGGCCCATGAACTTACCCGCTTCTTCAGCCGCATCGCCTTTCTGACGCACCAGAGCCGGGTATAGAACTTTCCGGATGAGTGTACTTTTACCCGATCCCGACACGCCCGTAACGACGGTCAGCGTGTTAAGCGGAAAGCGCACATCAACCTGCTTGAGATTGTTTTCCCGCGCGCCTTTCAACTCAATAAAATTGGTTGCCTTACGCCGGAACTTGGGGACGGGCACTGTTTCGCGGCCCGTCAGGAAGTCGAGCGTGTGCGATTTCAAGGATGCGTTATAAACGATGAAGGACGAATTTGGCTCTTGCCCATTTAGCATTCCTCGCTCCTCATTCATTATTCCATTCAGATTTCCCTGGAACACCAGATGGCCCCCCAGCGAGCCCGCTTCGGGGCCAATGTCAATGAGCTGATCGGCGGCCCGCATCACTTCTTCTTCGTGCTCAACCACAATGACTGTATTGCCCATGTCGCGCAGGGATTCCAGGACGCTCACCAGCCGCTGCGTGTCGCGGGGGTGCAGACCAATACTGGGTTCGTCCAGAATATACATCGAGCCGACCAGCGCCGAACCAAGCGACGTAGCGAGTTTGATGCGTTGATATTCGCCACCCGACAGCGAGTTGGTCAGGCGATTGAGGGTCAGGTAGCCCAGGCCGACGCGCTCCATATAATCCAGACGGTTCCGAATCTCGATCAGAATCCGGTTGGCTATCTGCTGCTGATGCTCGGGTAATTCCAGATTGCGGAAGAAAGCCGTTACCTGCGTCAGCGGCATCAGAACCAAATCAGTGATGGATTTGCCGCCTACTTTCACGTAGCCCGCATCTTTGCGTAGGCGCGACCCCCGGCATTCGGGGCAGGTAGTCTTGCCCCGGTAGCGCGACAGCATGACGCGGTACTGCACCTTAAAGGTCTGACTTTCGACGTAAGCGAAGAACGCATTCAGGCCGTCGAAGTACTGGTTGCCAGTCCAGAGTAGTTCCTGCTCGGCGGGCGTCAGGTCTTTATAGGGCCGATGAATCGGGAAGTCGAAGCGGATACCGTTTTTCAGTAAAGGCTTCAGAAACTCCTCGCTCATCTTCTCGCTCCGCCATGGCATGATGGCACCCTCAAAAACCGACAGGTTCTTGTCGGGAATCACCAGGTCAGGGTCAATACCCAGCACCTTACCAAAGCCATCGCAGCGCCGGCAGGCGCCGTATGGGTTATTGAACGTAAACAGGTTGACGCTTGGCTCTTCGAACACAATCCCGTCCAGCTCAAACTTATCAGAGAAAGTACGCGACTCCTTCCCGACTACGTCTACCCGGCAAACGCTGCCACCTTCGTTGAAAGCCGTTTGTACCGAATCCGAAAAACGATACTGCGTGTCTTCGTCGGGCTGTCCGTCGGCATCCAGGATAACCGTACCCCGATCGACCAGCAATTCAAGCTGATCAGTTTGATCGGGCAGGGCGTTGACCTGAGCCGGGTCCTGCTCCAGCAGATCTTCAATCTGCAGAACCTGCTGACCCGTCGGACCGCCATCCGCAACAATCCGGGTATAGCCCTTTTGAAGCAGAACCTTAAGTTCGTAGTCAAGCGTTCGGCCTGGATGAATAATCAGGGGCGTCAGAATCATGACCCGCTGACCGTCTTCGTGGCTGAATATGTAATTCACTACGTCTGTAACCGTATCCCGGCGAACCTCCTGGCCCGATATGGGCGAATAAGTAATGCCTGACCGGGCAAATAACAGTTTGAGATAATCGTAAATCTCGGTCGAGGTGCCCACCGTTGAGCGGGGGTTGCGCGTCGAAACTTTCTGCTCGATGGCAATCGCCGGCGACACCCCTTTGATATATTCTACTTCGGGCTTCTCCATCCGGCCCAGAAACTGCCGGGCGTAACTGCTCAGACTTTCGACGTACATGCGCTGCCCTTCGGCAAACAGTGTATCGAAGGCCAGCGATGATTTGCCCGAGCCGGAAAGACCTGTCAGTACTACTAATTTGTTGCGCGGAATGGCAACGTCAATTCCCTTCAGATTATGTACTTTGGCCCCTTTGATGATGATGAACTGCTTGGGGTCGAGGTGATCAACCGAGCGCGATAGCCCGGTTTCCGTAGTCTGAGTCATTCGATGTCAATGAGGGTAAACTCTATCTAAGTTTTAACGGTTTTACGTTCGGATAGGTTCTTTTACATCAATGTATGTATGCTGCCTGGCTAAACGAAGGTTGTTTGCTCCGGGCTTACTTGGGTATTGTTTTGGAAATGGATTTCGAACTGGAAGATATTGTTCGCCTGTGTCTGGCGCTGCTGATCGGCGGATTAATTGGTGCGGAGCGTGAATATCACGGTAAAGCGGCCGGATTCCGGACCATGATTATGATCTGCGTAGGGTCAGCGTTGTTTACGATGGCGTCGGTTCGAATTGGTGGCTCACAAGATCGCATTGCGGCCAACATCGTTAACGGCATTGGTTTTCTGGGCGCGGGGATCATCTTCCGGGAAAAGAACAGCGTCAAAGGCCTGACGACAGCTGCAACGGTCTGGGCGGTGTCGGCCGTAGGAATGTGTGTGGGCAGTGGACTGTATGACATTGCACTGATCGGCTTTGTCTTTATTCTGGGGTCGTTGCTGCTGCTGGTCGGCTTGACCAAACGAATTCAGAAACTGAATCAGACGCGGAATTATAAGATCGTGACGCAGTTTCGGAACAAGACGCTTAACCAGTACGAGAAATTCTTTGAAGAGTGCGGTCTGTCGCCCGTGCGAAGCAATCAGCAGCGTATCGGCTCCGAGATCATTGGTCACTGGCGGGTCGACGGTTCCGAAAAGAATCACGAAAAATGCATTAAACGGTTGCTCAACGATCCCGAAGTAAAAGAATTTACGTTCTGATTTCGTTAATCAAGACGTTGGATCGCGGACGTTAACCGCAGACGTTCCTCATAACCACTGGTAACTGCTCAGTCCGACGATCAATTTATTCTCTACAACTTATTATGAAGCATATTCAGAAGTTGCTGTTGCTGACGGCTTTGCTAAGCAGCAGTGTCGCGTTTGGGCAGCTTACGGAAGACCCCGAAGATCGCCGTGATCAGGGAAAAGACCCTTTACGTACCCAGACACCCGAAGGCCGTCCTTTGCCTTTCGGACAACGGCTACGATTCGGGGGCGGAATCAACGGTTTTCGTTTCGGTAATCCGTTCAGCCTGGGCGCTTCCCCGGTGGTGGCCTATCAGGCAACCGAACGCTTAATTGTGGGTATTGGGGGAAGCTACACGTACACGCGGTACAAAGCACCCTATTACGTTCCAACAACCTATAATCAATTTGGCGGACGTGGGTTTGTGATGTATGAAGCGATTCCGTCTATCGTTCCAAATCTGTATCTGCACGGCGAAATCGAAAACAGCACCATTCAGGAGAAAGTAGACGGTGGAACCAGTTTCAGCGCGGGCCTGACCTCGCCCCTGGTGGGCCTGACGTACTCGCAGCCCATTTCGCGTCGGTTTGGGGTGAACCTGACGGCCCTGTACAATCTGAATTACAATGACAATTCGGGACTGGCCCGCGTCATCTACGGAAATCCATTCGTAATCCGGTTGTCGTTCTTCTAAAAATTCCGAACAATCCGAACGTAGTTTACTGGAAAAGTGCCGACGGGTGTCTGATCGAATCAGGCGCCCGTCGGTGTATAGGTCCATCTATTGCCTAAGCCCGCCGTCGGGATTCGGGTCGGATTATTACCTTTGTCGCTGACTTATTACCGACCGTATGCTGTTCAGTTCGGCTATTTTTTTGTTTTTATTCCTTCCCTTCTTCCTCATTGCCTATTACCTGCTGCCGCACCGGTGGCGTAACGCGTTTTTGTTCGGAGCCAGTCTGTTATTTTATGCCTGGGGCGAAGGGCTGGTTGTGCTGGTTCTGCTGCTGTCGGCCTTTATCAATTTCGTAGCCGGGCGGCTGGTGGAGCGGGGTCAGCGCCGGACCGGGCTGTTTGTGTCGCTGGTTGGGAGCTTATCGCTGCTGTTTTATTACAAATACACCAACTTCCTGTTTGAGTCGGTGCGGGGCTTTGCCGAAGCCTTCGCCCTGCCAGTTTCCGAGAATCTGACGCTGGCGCAGATTGCTTTACCGATTGGCATTAGCTTCTATACGTTTCAGGGCATTTCCTATACGCTGGATATTTACTGGGGCCGCATCCGGGCCAACCGCAGCTTTCTGGATTACGGTACATACGTGGCCATGTTTCCGCATCAGATCGCCGGGCCGATTGTGCGGTATGCCGACATCGCACCCGAACTGGCCGACCGGACCGTTACGGTAGAGAAGTTTGGCGTCGGGGCCGAACGGTTCATTATCGGGCTGGCGAAAAAAGTACTGCTGGCAAACACCTTTGCCGGGCTGGCCGATACGGTTTTCAACGCGCCACCAGACACGTACCCGACGGCTACTGCCTGGCTCGGCATTCTAGCCTACAGTCTGCAGATTTATTTCGATTTCTCCGGCTACTCCGACATGGCTATCGGTCTGGGCAAGATGGTCGGCTTCGATTTCAAAGAGAATTTTAACTATCCCTACATTGCCCGGTCGATTCAGGATTTCTGGCGACGCTGGCATATTTCCCTGTCGAGCTGGTTTCGAGATTACCTCTACATTCCGTTGGGGGGCAGTCGGGCAACGAAAGCCCGCACGTATCGTAACCTGCTGATCGTTTTTTTTGTAACGGGGCTCTGGCACGGTGCCAGCTGGAACTTCATCGTCTGGGGACTGTATCACGGCCTGTTTCTGCTGATTGAGCGGGCGGGCCTGGGCAAGTGGCTGGAGCGGGTGTGGCCGCCCGTTGCGCACCTGTATACCCTGCTGGTTGTCCTGATTGGCTGGGTATTCTTCCGGGCGACCGACCTGACAACGGCCGTAGCGTATCTGCAAAAAATGGCTGGCCTGACGCCGGAGCCATCCCTGTCGGCTTATCCGTTGTCTTATTTCCTGAATTCGGAGATTATTGTCTCTCTGCTGCTCGGGTTTGTGCTGGCAACGCCGGTTTATCATCGGTTTCAGACGTTATGGCATCGGTTGCTGGCTCGGGTTGTGGTCTCGCCCGTCCGGCTTACGCTCGACACGGCCTACGTGCTGGGTTTGGTTACGCTCTTTGTTATGGCGGTGGCGTATCTGGCGGCCGATACTTACAACCCGTTCATTTATTTTCGGTTCTGATTCTGCATGAATGCGTTACGCTTAAAACTAACCGCTTTTACGTTTGCCATCCTGCTGCTGTTGCCCGCGCTCGATCAGGTGTTGAACCTATCCGAACGGTTCAAAAGCACCGAAAATCGGCGGCAGGCGGGCATGCCAGCTCTGAACTTTCCGCACGTACGGAGCTTCGTTCGGCAGTTTGACCAGTATTACAAAGAGAACTTCGGCTGGCGTAACGCCTTGTTTTACGCCTATAGCCGCTGGAAACTGAATGTGCTGGGTGAATCGCCGTTGCCCGAAAAAGTAGTGGTTGGCCAGAATGGCTGGTTTTACCTCGGGAACAGCTATAATCACGTTGTTGATCAGCATCGGGGCCTCTTGCCTCTCTCGGCTGATTCGGCCCGCATAATTACCAGCCACCTGATCCGTCGGCAGCAGGAACTGGCGCAGCAGGGGATTCGGCTTTACGTGCTGATTGCGCCGGATTCGCACACCATCTATCCGGAGTACCTGCCCGACCGGTTAAAGCCCAATGTAAGCCCTTCCCGTCTGGATATATTGAAGAAGGCCGTTCGGCAGACGAAACTGCCCTTTGTTGACATCCGTGATACGCTCTGGACTGCTAAGCGCAATCATGTGGTGTATTACCAGACCGACACGCACTGGAACGACTATGGCACACTGGTGGGCTGCGCAGCCCTGCTGAAGCGCATCCGGCGGGACTGGCCCTCGATACCTCAAATTCGTCCAGACAACTACCGGATTGAAAAACAGCGCGGTTTAGGGGGCGACCTGACAACCATGCTGACGGTGCAGGAAGCGCAGAAAGACCCGGTTTTTTACGCTATCACGCCGAATCCGGATCGCGCGGCCCGACAGACGGCTACCGTGCCAAACGACCTATCGGGTTTTCCGTCGATGCGGTTCATCAAAGCGGACACTACCGGCTCCCAATTGCCCCGACTGCTGTTCATTGGCGATTCGTTCAGTCACAGCATGACCCAGTTTTTGCCGGGGTATTTTCGAGAGTCCTATTTTGTGCGCGGCAGTCAGCTTGATCCTGCGCTGGTTAAAGCCGAGCGGCCGGATGTCCTCGTCATTGAAGTTGTCGAGCGCAACATTAGCTATCTGGCTAATTTTTAAGGGAGCTACTTAGTACTGGTTACTGCGCCGACCGCGTTTGTCCGGCTGATTTTACGCCCCAGAATCAGATCCGCCCCTTTCTCGGCAATCATGATCACCGGCGCGTTTGTATTGCCCGAAACAATTGTTGGCATGATTGACGCGTCGATCACGCGGAGGCCCTCAATGCCCCGAACCCGTAGGTCAGCGTCCACAACGGCCAGTTCATCGTGCCCCATTTTACAGGTCCCAACCGGATGATAGACGGGTTCCAGTACATTCAGAATGTGTTGCCAAAGCGCATCGTCCGAGCTGTATTCGGTTGGGTGGTTGATACCCAGACTGAATCGTCCGAAGGCGTCGGCCTGCATCACCTCAATCGCTTTACGTAGACCATTCACGAGCACCTGGCAGTCGGTGTCGTCTATCAGGTAATTGGGTTGAATAACTGGTGCATCAAGCGGATTTTTGGATTGAAGACCGATGTAGCCCCGGCTTTTTGGCTTTAGCAACGTTGGTAATACCGTATACCCATCTGTTGTTGGGTAGGTACTCAGATCGTAAAAGTCGGTCCGGCCGTCGTTCCCAAAATGGACCGGTGCAAAATGAAATTGCATATTGATCCGATCTGGCTGAACCTCTGTCGATGGATCGTTGACCCGGAGAAACGCGACGGCTTCGAGCGGACTGATGGTCATTGGCCCGTTGCGGTTCAGAAAATACTGCACTAATCCTTTGAACTGATTTAGCGGTTTAAGGTGAAAATTAGCCGAGCTTGCCCGCTGCGAACTCAGGCTGCTGACGCCCGTAAATACATGATCCTGTAGATTCTGCCCAACGCCGGACAGGTGTTTCTTGACGGGAATACCTACTGACCGAAGCCCTTCTGCTGGCCCGATACCAGATAACATCAAAAGCTGGGGTGAATGAAACGCGCCCGCCGAAAGAATGACCTCACGCCGAGCCATAGCCTGCTGTATCTGGTTTTTGCCTGTAATAAATTCGACACCTGTCGCCCGGTCGTTCTGAATTAGAATTTGGGTTGTCTGTGCATGAGTAATCACATTCAGGTTGGGGCGTTTCAGAACCGGTTTCAAAAAAGCCGTAGCCGCACTGTGTCGCCGACCGTCTTTTATCGTAAACTGAAACAGGCCAGCACCTGCCTGTTGGGCTCCGTTATAATCGTTGTTGCCGGGTATGCCGGTCTGTTTGCATGACTCAACGAAGGCTGCGGCCAAAGGTGTCTGAAAGCGCGTCGCGAAGGTTACGTTCAGCGGCCCTTCCGTACCGTGGTAACCTGGGTCTAACTGCTCATACTGTTCGTTATGCTCCGACCGGATGAAGTAAGGAAGTAAATCTTTATAACTCCAGCCCGCGTTGCCAGAAGCAGACCAGTCGTCGTAGTCGAGCCGATTGCCCCGCACGTATGCCATTGCGTTGGTCGAACTGCAACCACCCAACGTTTTACCGCGTGGCTGGTAAATACGTCGACCGTTTAGGGCTGTTTGTGGCTCCGTCCAGAAACCCCAGTCAACGGCTGAGCCATGCAGTTTTGTGTAGGCCGCCGGAATCTGAATCTCCAGTTTGGCGTCCGGGCCGCCCGCTTCCAGGAGCAGCACCGAAACGGCCGGATCGGCCGATAACCGGTTCGCCAGTACGCATCCTGCTGAGCCTGCGCCAACGATGATGTAGTCAAACTGCATGGCGATAGAGAGGAGGAGTCCTGGTAAAGATGCAAAAAAATAACCGCAAAGTATAGATGGTTATGGACTGAGCATTTACCTGAGCGTCAGATAACAGGTACAGTAGATGCATTTAGGAAGATTCTTGAACAAAGGCACTGGATTATGACTTGTCCAATGATGTGAAAAGCAGTAATAGCAGGCACAATCCAGGAACTAAATGAAGCGAAGATTACTGTACACAAACGACAACAAACTATGGACAATGTACGTATACTGGCATCTGGGCTCCGTTTTCCCGAAGGACCGGTGTTCGATGAGGAAGGTTGTCTTTGGTGCGTAGAGCAGGAGGGAGAGGGGCTGTTTTGTCGCGATTTGGATGGAACGACAATGCGTGTTCATACGGGAGGCAGACCTAATGGCGCGGCTGTACGCGACGGTTATCTCTGGTTTTGCGACTCCGGGTACAATGCGATTCGCCGGATGGCTATCCGGTCAAAATCCATCGAGACAGTGGTCAGTCACATTGGTGGCCAGCCTATTAGTATGCCCAATGATTTACAATTCGATGACCAGGGAAACCTGGTGTTTACCTGCCCCGGTTCTCCCGATGGCGATGAAGAAGGATACGTGGCCGTTTATGCGCCAAACGGAACCCTGGAAATCATTGCCGATGGGCTGTTTTATCCGAATGGATTAGTGTTCCTGCCGGAAACGTCTAATCTGTTAATTAGCGAGACGCATCGACATCGAATCTGGCAGGGGTACTGGGATGCAGCCGGACTAAGCTGGGAAAATATCCGTGTTTGGGGCGTTGCCGGTGATGCGCCGGACAATGAGCCAATTCCTGGACCCGATGGCATGACGGTTGGACCGGATGGAAATGTTTACGTTGCCGTTTTTGGGGCGGGTATAATTAAGGTCTTCACGGCAGAGGGTGAACCGTTACGGGAAATTAAGCTGCCGGGTCAGAACCCGTCTAACTGTGTATTCGACCCATCGGGGCGGTTAGGGCTGGTCGTAACCGAAACAGAAAAGGGCAATTTGCTGAGTATCCAGCTATAACGTCGAAGGGGCGGCTGTATCGTGTTTACAGCCGCCCCTTCGACGTTTAATTTCTTACGCTAATTCGGCCAGCACCGTAACGCCACCTTTGGTTCGGTCACCAATTTTGACTTTAATTTCGGCATCGAGGGGCAAAAATACATCGACCCGCGAGCCGAATTTAATAAAGCCCAGTTCCGAGCCCTGCTCCACCGGCTGGCCTTCCTTTACGTACCAGACAATACGCCGGGCTACCGCGCCCGCAATCTGACGTAATAAGACCTCAACGCCGTTGGTCAGTTGAATCACGACCGTTGTGCGTTCATTCTCCGTGCTTGACTTGGGGTGCCAGGCAACCAGGTATTTGCCGGGGTAATATCTGAAATACCGAATAATCCCCGTTACGGGGTTCCGGTTCACGTGCACGTTCAGCGGAGACATGAAGATGGAAATCTGCCGCCGGCGATCCTTGAAGTATTCGCTTTCTTCGGTTTCTTCAATCACCACAATTGTACCATCTGCCGGAGCAATTACCTGTTTTTCGCTAACCGTCAACAGGCGGTTCGGTATCCTGAAAAACTGAACAACCAGTACGAATAATACCGAACTGGCGGCCAGTAAGAGGGCAATCGTGGTCGGATTGTCCGAAAACAGATAATAATAAGCGAGCAAGTTCAAGGCAAGCAGAACCAGCCCCGTAGTCAGCATAATGGTGTTACCTTCGCGGTGTAAGCGCATGAGTTTGCGTTTTCGATTTACGGTTTACGGGTAGGTGAGCCGATGTTGTGTCAAATAAGAATCGACAAATATATACAACCAACCACCGTAAACCGAAAACCTTATCTCGTTCTTAATAGCCGCCCCGGAACTTATAGGTGCTGGCAACTTTATCAATCGCTACAATATAAGCGGCCAATCGCATTGGCACCTGATAACGCTGTGAGGTTTCGTATACGCGGTCGAAGGCATCTTTCATGATGCGGTCGGCCCGGCGATTAACGCGGTCGAGCGTCCATTTGTAACCGATCCGGTTCTGCACCCATTCAAAATACGATACCGTTACGCCACCGGCATTGGCCAGAATATCCGGTACGACCAGAATCCCTTTATTGTTAATGATTTCATCCGCCGAGGCCGAGGTAGGACCGTTAGCGCCCTCTACAATCATTTTAGCCTGAATCGAGCCGGCGTTGTCGTCCGTGATTACGTCTTCCTTAGCCGCCGGTACCAGCACATCGACTGGTAACGAAAGCAGTTCTTCGTTCGTTATTTTCTCGGCTCCGCTGAAGCCGTCGAGCGTTCCTTTGTTAGCGTTGCGATAATTAACCGCAGCCAGAATGTCGATTCCGCCCGAGTTGTAGTAGCCACCCGAAATATCGCTGATAGCCACTACTGTAACGCCCCGTTCGTGAAGTAGCTCGGCCGCGAATGACCCAACGTTGCCAAATCCCTGTACAGCCGCCGTAGTGCGGTAGGGATTCATCCGCAGCTTATCCATTGCCGCCAGGGCTGCTACCGTAACGCCCCGTCCCGTTGCTTCAGTGCGGCCCAGCGAACCGCCCAGAACAAGTGGTTTACCCGTAACAACGTTGTTGACGGTCATGCCTTTGGCTTTCGAATATTCGTCAACAATCCAGGCCATTTCCCGCGGGCCGGTTCCCATATCGGGCGCTGGAATATCGCGGTCGGGCCCAATAACGTCGAGCATGGCAACGGTGTATTGCCGGATGAGCCGTTCGATTTCGCCCGCCGACATTTCACGCGGGTTGCAGGCAATACCACCTTTTGCACCGCCATAAGGAATATCCACAACGGCGCATTTCCAGGTCATCCAGGCGGCCAGCGCCCGAACTTCGTCAAGGTGAACGCCTGGGTCCAGCCGAATGCCGCCTTTTGCCGGACCCAGAATATTTGAGTGAATAACGCGGTAGCCTTCAAATACCTTGATACTCCCGTTGTCCATCGTAACGGGAAGTCCTACAATAACCTGTCGGGCCGGTACCTTCAGGATATCATACATTTCGTCCGAAATTCCAAGCATTCGGGCGGCCGCGTCGAAACGCGACATCATAGATTCAAGGGGATTCTCTTTATCGTTTATTGGAGCTGGTTCAATGTACGCCATAGCCATAGCTTTACTTCGCTTACTTAGAAACTAAATTTGTTGATGAAGTGCTTTACAAACTTAATAAAAGCTTAGCTATATTATGAAAAGTACATTTTTTCTAAGATTAATCTAAAAAAATAATGCCGTATAATCATCTACGTAATCGGCATATATCAAAATAGTTATTGATTGAGTGCCAGTAATGGCCGAATAAAAATCGGAGAACTCGGTAAATTACAATTTGATAAATTTTCAAGATTTTTCGATTATCTCCTGTCATTCATTGATTATCAAATGAGAAAGCACTAATTTTGGGGAATAATATACACACCCAGTGACTTAAGACCGTCTGCTATGGTTCAGGAAGAAAAAAAACGCTACTCTGAAGAAGACCTGAAGGAATTCCAGGAGTTGATCAGCCAGAAACTCGATGCGACCCGTAGCGAGTTAAATTATATTAAGGAAACACTCAGCAAGCGCAACGACAGCGGTACTGACAACACGTCGGGTAACTCGAAACTGCTTGAAGACGGAGCCGATACCAGCGAACGCGAGAACCTAAGCCAGCTGGCCGCCCGTCTGCAAAAGTTTACGCAGCAGCTGGATGCGGCAATGGTGCGAATCAAGAACGGAACCTACGGTATCTGTAAGGACACGGGTAAGCTGATTCCGAAGGAACGGCTTCGCGCTGTGCCACATACCCAGCAAACGATCGAGGCTAAGCTCCGGCAGTCGAACTAAGTGCCAGGCGCAGCCCTTGTGCCCCTGTCCCTCCCTGAAGGACAGCATACCCTTTTGACGTCAGCAAATTACCAGAACCCGCAGGCCCAACGAATTTTCGTTGGGCCTGTTTGTTTTACCGGCGTACCAGATACTGTTCCTGCTAACAGCAGCGCTGCTGATTAAGCTCTTTTGTTGGGGTAAATAGGCAGGCCTTCCAACTTACTCAACCGGTGTAAAACTCTCCTCTTATCGGTACCGAAATAAGGCTTTATGCACTTTTTTTAAACAAAACGTTCGGCTTTTTGTAAATAACGCAGTGTAAAAAACTAAAAATCTACAATCATGCTGGAACGCCTTGAAGAAATTCGGGAGAATATATTCCGCTATCTGGAGGCTCGAATCGAGTTATTTACACTCGAAACCAGAAGTAAAGTGGAAGAAGGCATTGTGGTGGGTGTCCATGGCGTTGTACTGGCCCTGCTTGGTGCAATGACGACCATATTTTTATTCAGTTTGCTAGCTGCTTATCTCAATGAGGTTACCGACAGCCGGTATCTGGGCTTTCTGATTGTTGCTATATTTTTCCTGATTCTTACAGTTGTCTGGGTTGCGGCCAAGGATTTTTTCAAATCAAAAATTCGCGTAGCTGCCTATAAAGTCATTAAGAAGAATCAGGAAAAGAAAAGCGCGGAAAAATCAGAAGCTATCGAAGAGCTAATGGCCCAGACACGCGCCAGCATGGGGGACAAAACTCCGTATGCAGGCCAGACAAACACACCTTAATGTATTGGAACGGAATAAGTTAATCAATCAGGACATCCTACACACTTAATTAAGACAAATCCATTATGGAAGATCCCAAAGTCCCTTTCGCGGATACAACTGCCCGCCGGGCACAATTAATGGCCGCAACGGAGCGGTTTAAAAACTCAATAAGCACTAGCGTTGAATCAATGAAAGATGATGCGGCCGAGACGGGTAAAACAGCCGCATTTGTTGCAGGTGCTGCTTTAGCTGTATATTTGGTTGTTAATGCCATTCTGCCGAAGTCAGATGAGTATCGGCACGCCGAGAAATATGGTGAACCGGACGAAGAAGACTACGATGATCTGGACGAAGACGATGAAGATGATTCATACGCTCCGCCGACGAATCGTAAAGTTGTAAAGCAGCAGGCAAAGAAAACACAAAGAAAGGCAGCTGCGAGCGGCCTGATTGGCGGTTTGATAACATCCGTACTGACCAATATTGCCCGCGAACAGCTATCCGGCTTTTTAGCCCGCATCCGTACGAATAATGCGATCAACCCAGCCGCCCGTCCAACGCAATACCACGAAAAGGCCCAAGTCCGGCCTGCTGACTATACTTCGCAACAATAAGTTGACAGGCCGAAAGGCCTTAGCTGTCTTGCTCGATCCGGATAAGGTCGAGCAAGACGCACTTATAGCCCTGCTTAGCCGCACCGGGCAGTATCCTATTGATTTTTTCCTGGTCGGGGGGAGTCTGGTTACCGATTACGTTCACCGCGATGTTATCGCAACCCTGCGCCAGCGCACCACTACGCCGGTTGTGCTTTTTCCGGGTAATCCGCTTCACATCGAGCCTTCAGCCGATGCCATCCTGTTTCTGTCGCTTATCTCAGGCCGTAATTCAGATTTCTTAATCGGCCAGCATGTCATTGCCGCTCCGCTCCTTAAAAAAAGCGGATTAGAAATCCTGCCAACGGGCTATATGCTGGTGGATAGTGGTACGCAGACTACCGTGTCCTACATTAGCGGTACGATTCCGTTACCATATGATAAACCCGGTGTAGCCGCCTGTACAGCCATGGCGGGCGAAATGCTGGGTCTGCAATTGATGTACCTGGATGCCGGCAGCGGAGCGCGTCGGCCGGTTCCGGCAGAGATGATTGCGGCTGTACGGGAAGTTGTTGATACCCCGATTATTGTAGGAGGTGGGATAAATTCCGGCGAGAAAGCGTATAATGCGCTAAAAGCGGGTGCCGATTTAATTGTGGTGGGAAACGGAATTGAGCAGAATCCCGAGTTATTGCCCGAATTATCGGCTGTAATACGCGAGTTCAATCAGTCAATTGTGCAGGCCTGACGTATGAACAATCTAAAAATTATTCTAATAAGTCTTATAAGTGCAGCCAGCACTTTGGTAGTGGCCCCGTCCAGTGTCGTTGCTCAATCGCGAAACGAACTGGTTTATACCGTTGTAGAACGCGAACCGGAGTTCCCGGGTGGAAAAGCCGCTCTAGGTCAATACCTGGCTCAGAATATCCGCGTACCCAACGCGCTAGTGCGTAAAAATTATAATACCGGGCCGGTAGCTGCGAAATTTATCGTCGATAAAGACGGAACAGTGCGCGATGTGCGGGTAACGACAAAACCGCTGGATAAGGACGTACAGAAAGGCATGCAGGAATTTATGACTACCATCATTGCGGCTATCGAGAAGATGCCTCGCTGGCGCCCCGGCGAAGTAAGCGGGAAGCCCGTTGCCGTGTTCTATACTCTGCCGATCGAAGTAAATATGCAGTGATTGCACAAGGGTAGCGCTGATCAGCGCTACCCTTGTGGTCTTATAAACGATTATTACACATTCATCAGCGACTCACGACGACGCATTTTTCCGGCCGGAATGCCGAACATCATCTTAAACCGACGGCAGAAATAAGCTGTGTCCTTATAGCCAACTTCGGCGCCAATGGCCCGAATGCTCTTCTTGCTTGTGCGTAGCAGGCCAACCGCAGCTTCCATTCGCTGGTATTCGATATAATCCTGCGGGTTGATCCCCGTCAGCATCTTGAAATACTGACCAACGTAATCTTCCGAAACGTTCGCTACGTTCGCCAGCACTTTGTTCGACAGATCGCCACCCAGATTCTCTTTGATATACGCAAAGATGTCGATCAGACGCGGGTCCTTAAAGTAGGTGCTGTTGGTAACCAACTGCTCAACGAACAGACGGTTCTTTAGAATGTACCGAACAACTTCAATGACGATCTCTTCAGTCTTGATCTTGATAATCCGTCCTTTACCGGCCAGATCGGTCATTTCTTCTGCCAGGATCTGATCAATGGTGTTAGCCAGGTGATCTTCGCGTTTGATGATAAACGGCGGTACGTCCAGCGAATTGAAGAAGTTTACGGAATCGAAAACTTTGGCTTCGAACGATACGTAACCAAATGAGTTTGGCAGATGTCCGATAAGCTTAGGATCGTGGTTGCCTTCCCAGTAAGCTTCCCGGTGCGTCATGAACTCTTCGTTCGAGACACCTTTGGCGTTTGTCGGGTCGCCATAAGTGACGGTTACGTGCTTTCCTCCCGGAATAAACAGCATGTCGCCTACTTCGACCTTTATTTTTTCTTCGCCAATGGATACTTCACCATTGTATAGGATGAGCAGCGTGTTTTCAACATCATAAAAATTCTTGATGGTGATGGGCTGCAAAATCCGAATATTACGGGCCTTAATAAACTTAACACCCAGCGACTCGATGATTTTATTATAGTCTTCCATAGTTGAAAGGGAGGTCTCTTAATCAGGTATTGCACTCAAAGTTGCACAAAACTAATAATTTGTACAAAACTAATACAAGAAGAAAAGTTTCCAAATAATAAAAAAATAGTGCGTATTCGCTTTGAACACGCACCAGGGTTATAAAAAAATTCTATTTTCCTAAGAATAAGGTTATCTGGTTAGCTCACGGGCTATCACTAATTTTTGTATTTCAGATGTACCCTCATAAATCTGAGTAATTTTAGCATCGCGCATCAGCCGCTCCACGTGAAATTCTTTTACGTAGCCATAGCCGCCATGAATCTGTACGGCTTCGGTTGTGGCCCACATCGCTACTTCTGAGGCAAAGAGTTTGGCCATAGCCGCAGCCTGAACATAATCTTTTTGCTCGTCTTTCTGCCGAGCTGCTTTATAAACCAGTAGTCGAGCCGCTTCAATCTTCGTCGCCATTTCGGCCAGTTTGAACTGAATAGCCTGATGGTCAAATATTTGTTTGCCAAACGCTTTGCGTTCCTGACTGTATTTGAGCGCCAGCTCATACGCGCCGGCTGCGATACCGAGGGCCTGGGCTGCAATCCCGATTCGACCGCCATTCAGGGTCGACATGGCGAATTTGAAACCAAAGCCGTCCTCGCCAATCCGGTTTTCTTTTGAAACTTTTACGTCGGTAAACAGCAGAGAATGCGTATCTGAGGCACGAATGCCCATCTTGTCTTCTTTTTTACCGACTATAAAGCCCGGTGTTCCTTTCTCGACAATCAGGCAGTTGATTCCCCGGTGTTTTTTCTCCCGGTCGGTTTGAGCAATGACTAAACAAATGCCCGACGAATTGCCGTTGGTAATCCAGTTCTTAGTCCCGTTTACCAGATAGTAATCCCCTTTATCTTCGGCGGTTGTTGCCTGTGAGGTAGCGTCGGAACCCGCTTCGGGCTCTGATAAACAGAACGCGCCAATCGTTTCGCCAGTGGCCAGCCGGGTTAGGTATTTCTGCTTTTGCTCCTCGGTCCCAAACGCTTCCAGACCGTAGCAGACAAGCGAGTTGTTGACCGACATGATTACAGAGGCTGAGGCATCGATTTTGGAAATTTCTTCCATCGCGATTACGTAAGAAACGGTATCCATACCCCCTCCTCCATATTCGGGTGAAACCATCATGCCCATAAAGCCTAACTCACCCATACGCTTCACCTGCTCAGCTGGAAATCGGGCTTCATTGTCCCGCTCGACAATACCGGGCAGGAGTTCATTCTGCGCAAAATCGCGGGCGGCTTCCTGTACGGCCAAGTGTTCTTCCGAAAGATTAAAGTTCAATCCCTGCAATTCCAACGTCTGGGTTGCCATTTGAATTACGTAGTTTTTGGTTTGTTGATAATAGGGTAAAGATAAGAAAAAATAGTAGTAATAGTATGCACGCATACTATTACTAAAGCAACTAATCAGCACTAACTAATTCTGGAAAATGAGCCACGGAATTACTCGAAATACAGATTGATTAATTCCGCTACGCAGGCTGGTTTCTGTTCGCCCTCAACTTCGAAAACACATTCGATAATAGCACGTACACCGTTGGTTGCCTCGTTGCTATTCTGCGGCTCGGCATGGTGCAGCCAGGCTTTCATGCGCAGGCGACTTCCCACCCGCACGGCGTTCATGAACCGAATCTTATTGGCTCCGTAATTGACGCCCATCCTAACCGATTTGATCGTATAAATTTCCGCCATCAGTTTAGGCGCCAGAGAAAGTGTCAGAAAGCCATGGGCAATGGGAGCTTTGTAAGGCGATTCCCTCTTCGCCCGATCGGGGTCTGTATGAATCCATTGGTGATCGCTAGTAGCCTGCGCAAACAGATTAACCATTTCCTGCGTAATAGTCATGTACTCTGTTTCGCCGAGCGACTGCCCGGCAAAAGCTGTAAATTCGTTGAGATTAGCGAAAGTTTGCATTGATGATTGGGTTTTGTGCAGTTTTGTCCGATGACCAGTGCCACCAATATTCAGTTTTTTGAGTACCAGGGTAGTCGTCTGGCCTATCGTGTCTTCGGCAATGGCGCATCCATCTTGCTTGCTTTTCACGGCTTTGGACAGGATGGCGATGTGTTTCAACCGCTGGAAGCCACTATTGGCGACCGATATACCGTATTTGCCCTTGACTTATTTTTTCATGGGGGTAGCTATCAGCCTGATCGTCAATTGCTAACCAAAAAGGATTGGCAAAGTTTGGTAGCTGCTTTTTTACGGCAGCAAGCGGTTGATCGGTTCTCACTGATAGGATTTAGTCTGGGCGGACGGTTTGCGTTGGCAACGGTCGAAGCCTTTGCGGATCGGATTGATCAGCTAATTTTAATTGCTCCCGATGGCATTACGGCCAGCTTCTGGTATCAACTGGCTACGGGTTCGGCTGTAGGGCGTAAGGTGTTCCGGCATGGTCTGCGGCATTTGTCGTTGCTGAACACATTCGGCCATGCCTTGACAAAACTCGGCTTACTGAACCGGACAGTTATGCGGTTTGCCGAGATCTCGCTGGGAACACCCGAGCAACGGCGTCTGGTGTTTCTGACCTGGACGCGATTCCGGCTAATCTGGCCCGATTTAACGACCACTAGCACCCTACTGAATGAACAGTCGATTCGGGTACAGTTGTTCACAGGATTCTTCGACCGGATCGTGCCGGGCCATTACGTCCTGCCGCTTACCAAACGCCTTTCGCGGTATGAGATAACAGTCTTTAAAACCGGTCATAACCGGCTGATTGAACTGACGGCTGAGCATCTAGCGCAACGCTCGCTGTAAAACCTGCCAGAGCCCGGCAATCGACACAATAACCAGCCCAATGACAATAATTTGTGTCCACGTGCTCTGGTTCGGATTGGCCAGCAGCGTTCGGATCTCGTGGGCTTCGTGACCCGACCAGACGGCCAGCAAGGTCCGGGGCGTCATACCCAGAAAGCCGCCGAGCAGGATATTTTTCAGTTGAGCACCCGATAACGCGAACAGTAGATTAGTCAGACCAAAGGGAAGAATAGGGGAGAGCTTGGCAAAGAAAATAACTTCCAGTTCTTTGCTCAGGATGCGGTCGAGCACTGATTGCGCCTTCGGGTTTTGACGTAAGAACCGAAGAAATCGGTCGTGGTCTAGCCAGTGAACCAAGAGGTTAATGAAGAGGATTCCTCCGAAGTTGATAATAAAAATGGGTAGAATCGCCTGCCAGCCCAGAAAATAGCCAAAGATGAGGGCTAGCATGGTTGGCGGGGTTAACCCTGCCGAGGTAATGGCGCATAGGAACGTAATCCCCGCCCATTGCCAGTTGCTGAAACGCGCAATGGTGGATTCATACACAACCGCATAGTACGTAAGCACCGACGTAAATACGATGGGTGTTACAGAAAGCAGGATACCAGCTACAGCCGGTCCGGTTAGTTTTTTGAGAATGGCGTTCTTCACTGGTATGGTAAACAGAAGAAAGGCGGATTTTGTCTAAAGGCTACTCCGGCACGCGCTTTCATTCCAGACGACTTTACTACCTTCGGGTATGAAATTTGCAACGAAAGCCATCCATGCTGGTATTGAGCCAGACCCTACAACAGGCGCTATTATGACGCCTATCTATCAGACGTCAACCTATGTGCAGGAATCGCCGGGCAAACATAAGGGATATGAATACGCTCGTACGCAAAATCCTACCCGAACGGTGCTGCAAAATAACCTCGCGGCTCTTGAGAACGGTAAACACGGTATCTGCTATGCATCCGGCCTTGGCGCTACCGATGCCATCCTGAAACTCTTCAGACCCGGCGACGAAATCATTGCCAGTAATGACCTCTACGGTGGAACGTACCGGATTATGGTGCGCGTGTTTCAGGAGTTTGGCCTCAAATTTAAGTTTGTCGGTCTGGACAATCCGGCCAACCTCGAAGCAGCCATTACGTCGGCTACCAAAATGGTCTGGATTGAAACGCCTACTAATCCGCTGCTCCGGCTAGTGGACATCGCGGCTATTGCGGCAATTACTAAACAGCATGGCCTGCAACTGGTGGTGGACAATACGTTTGCGTCGCCTTATCTGCAGAATCCGCTTGATCTGGGTGCTGATATTGTCGTGCACTCCGTTACCAAATATCTCGGGGGGCATTCGGATACGGTTATGGGGGCCATTGTCCTGAATGACGACGAGATAGCCCAGCGGTTGGCCTTTATTCAGAATGCCTGCGGAGCTGTGCCGGGGCCTCAGGATTGTTTTCTGGTGCTGCGTGGCATTAAAACGCTGCACATCCGGATGCAGCGGCACTGCGAGAATGCGCAGAAGGTAGCCGAGTATCTACAGCAACATACCAAGGTCAGTCAGGTGTATTATCCGGGCCTGGAATCACATCCGGGACATGAACTGGCGAAACAACAAATGCGTGGCTTTGGCGGCATGCTGTCGTTTACGCTCCACGGCGATTCCATGCCTGAAGCTGTGCGGGTAATGGAGTCGTTTGAAGTTTTCTCGCTGGGCGAATCGCTGGGCGGTGTTGAATCACTATGTACTCATCCAGCCAGTATGACCCACGCCAGCATTCCAAAAGAAGAACGCGAGAAAAACGGCCTGAAAGATACCCTCATCCGGCTCAGCGTCGGCATTGAGGACGTCAGCGATCTGATTCAGGACCTGGAGCAGGCGATTGGATAGCTCAAAAGCAGAACGTAACAGGCCCAGATTCATCGACGTGAATCTGGGCCTGTTGTTTTATAAAGCAAAACTACTGTAACGATTGTTGTCGCGCTTAGAACCGCAGGCGGATTCCGGCCAGGAAATTCCGACCTGCCTGCGGGTAATACCCGTTGTCGGCAATAACCCTGCCTTCCGAAATGTAGGCATAGGTATAGCCATTCGACTCGTAAAGCTCGTTCAGAACATTATTGAACAGCAGCGTGAACGTAATCTCCTGCGCAAATTTGGGCTTGAACGAATAAATGAGCCGAATGTCGTTCGTAAAATACGGGTCCAGTTTCCGGCTTTCGTTGGAGGTATTATCCAGATACTGTTGACCGACGTACTTCGACAGCAAGCCCAATTCCAGGCCCTTTGCCGGGGTAAACAACAATTGTGATCCGCTGACAACGCTCGGTGAGAAGGAAATGTCGGTTTCATGGTAGTGATTCGCTACCTGCTCTCCGTTATCAAAGTTGTCCAGATACTCGGTGAAGTTCCGAATTTTGTTGCGGCTAAAGGTCGCGTTGACATTCCAGCGCAGTTGTTTCGCCAGTCGTGCTCCAACTTCCAGTTCCAGACCCGCGCGGTAGCTGGCCGGAATATTGACCCGATTGTAAGCCCCGACATCGTTCAGCTGCCCCGATAACACCAGTTGGTTCTGATAGTCCATGTAGTAGGCGTTGGCCGTAAACGCCAGCCGCTCCGTCTGTACTTTATAGCCCGCTTCGTAATCAATCAATTGTTCCGCTTTCGGTCGGCTCTGGGGTGTCGATTGAGTATAATCATCCCGGTTCGGCTCCCGGTGTCCCACGCCAACGGATGCGTAAACACTACTACGGTCGCTGAGCGTATAAGTTAAGCCCGCTTTGGGGTTAAAAAACGTCAGGCTGGCGTCCTGCTGCACGTTTTGCAACTGGCTGTTAAAGCCCAGGAATGAATAGCCAACCGTTCGCACCTGGGCATCCACGAAACCATTGAGCCGGTTGCTGAACTGATAAAAGGCTTTAGCGTACAGGTTAAAATCTGTTTTGGTAGCGTTGTCGTCGTAGTAGCGGTCGCGGATATTGGTATTGCCGGCGATACGCGCCCAGATGATTTCACCGTAGTGACCACCTTTGTACTGGTTCCAGCCACCACCAATGTTGGCCGTTAGTTTGCCAAAGCTGTTGTAATCCAGCGAGAAGACGGTTCCGTAAAAATCATTGTCGAGCCAGCGACGCCGGATGATGTCCGTACGGCTGATGGTCGAATCGCCAATGACCACATTCGGCAGACCGTAGTTGCTGTATTTGTCGTTGGGGCGATATTGCTCATAATACCCCTTGCCTTTCGTGTAAAAGAACGAAGCATTCAGCCGCCAGTTCCGGTTCAGTTCGTGCGACGTAATAAGCTGGTAGTTATCCTGCTGATAGTTATCCGTTTCGTTTTCGTAGGTGTATGGATTATACGTCCGGTTAGTCTTGAGCAGATTTTCCGGTACGCCACCCCACGATTGATACGTCTGCTCCCGGCCCGAAAAAACATTCAGCCGAATGAAGCTCCTGGCTGTATAATAGCCGCCGGACAGGTAAAACGATTTCAGGTCTGAGAAAGCCCGGTCAACGTAACCATCCGAGTGGATGCTGGACAGCCGGGCATCCAACACAAAATGATTATTAAGCAGACCCGTACCCGCCAGGACGTTCACCCGCCGTGTTCCGAACGACCCGCCCGACAGGTTAGCCTCCGCATAGGGTTTTTCTTCCAGTTTATTGGTCTGAATGTTAATCGACGCACCAAAGGCGCCCGCACCATTCGTCGACGTGCCGACGCCCCGCTGAATTTGTATGCTGCTGACCGATGAGGCAAAATCGGGCATATCCACAAAGAATGTACCCTGCGACTCCGCATCGTTGTAGGGAATGCCGTTGAGGGTTACATTCACCCGGGTCGCGTCGGAGCCCCTAATCCGAATACCGGTATATCCTACGCCCGTTCCCGCATCCGACGTAGTTACGATAGAGGGTGTAAAGTTGAGAAGTTGGGGAATATCCTGTCCCAGATTAAGCTTATCCAGTTGTTGACGCGACACATCGGTATAGGCTATTGCCGACTTCTGATTGGCCCGCGTTGCGCTTACAACCACCTCATCGACGGCAATAGCCGTTTTATTGAGCGTGATTGAAACCTGACTGGTCTGGGCGGGGTCAAGCGTTCGGGTCTGTGCTTCATAGCCTAGCAGAGATACCCGTAAGGAGATAGCCCCCGCTTTAAGATTCGACAGCCGGAAGCTGCCCGCAGCATCGGTGAACGTGCCGGTGTACGTTCCCTCAATGGTTACGGCCGCGCCCGGTAACGTACCGCCATCGGCATCCTGTACGGTTCCGGTAATTGCATGTTGCGCCCAAACAGGCAGACTGGATAGATACAGTATGGCTGTTAGCGAAAAAAAGCAGGCGTAAAGCCGCCCAGGTATCGTTTTTCTCATTACGAAAAAGCATAAACGATAGGCAAGGGGCCAATCCTACCTTTGATTAAACGTTGTAAAGCAAGAAATCCAGTTCCCTTCGCGGCATTACCCGCGCAGGTTCAATGGGTATAATCTCAGCCCGTTGTATTAGGGCACCCCTAAGAAGATTAGCGGAGCAAAGTTAAGCGAATTTTAACAAAACAAGACTCTTGGTTCAGCGTTCCTTAAACAAAACCAGTTGAATAAAGGTATGAGTGAGTTTGAATTAGTCGTGCTGCAGGAAGATATAGTGGAAAGTCGGTTGAAAGCAGGTGACGTCGGCACAATTCTTACAGTTTATAACGAAGGCAAAGCATTTGAGGTCGAGTTTGTAACATTGACGGGCGAAGCAATAGCGGTAGAAACTTTATTGCCGCACCAGATTCGCGAAGTCCGCGCATCGGAAGTTATGACCGTCCGCGATACCACCGTGCCCAACCCGGCTTTGGATAGTCAGCCGGGTTCGCTAAACTTTTGAAAATTATGCTTTTCCACAATGGCAAATATTCCTAATTTTGCAATCCAAATTGCAAAAGCATGAGCAAGAAGAACACCGGACTGGAGTTTTTGGAAGACCCGGACGCGTTAGAGAATAAGTTAGAAGACGTAGGCGATTTCTTTCAGCAGAACCGAAACATCGTTTTAGGCGTACTCGGAGGAATCGCCCTGATTATAGTCGGGTTCTTTGGCTATCGGGCTTACGTAAGCAGCCAGGATGACACGGCGCAGGCCGAACTGTTTCCATCAGTTTACCAGCTCGAAGCAGACTCGCTCAAAAAAGCCCTGAACGGCGATGGCAGAACGCCGGGCCTGCTGGCTGTTGCCGATAATTATGGTTCGACGGATGCCGGTAATCTGGCCGAGTTTTATGCGGGTGTTGGCTTGCTGAAACAGGGTAAATACGACGAGGCTATTGATCACCTGAAAGATTTCAGCTCATCAGACCTGCTGGTGCAGGCTCGGGCCTATGCTCTGATTGGCGACGCTTATATGGAGAAGAAAAGCTTCGCTGAAGCCGCTGATTATTATCAGAAAGCGGCCGACTATAAGCCCAACAAGTTCTTTACGCCCGGCTATCTGCTGAAGCAGGCCGTTGCCTATGCACAGGCTAAGCAGAACGATAAGGCCATAGAAACCTACAATACTATCATCGAAAAATACGCCCAATCCGCTGAGGCCATTAGTGCCAAGAAATACAAATCCGTGCTCGAAGCAACGGTCGGCGAGTCGTAAGCGTATCTGAACGAATCAATACAGCAAAGGACAAAGCCGACCCGGGTTTTGTCCTTTTTTTGTTTCGCGTTTGTCACTACTTCAGTCGGTTAATCAGCTGTAGTGACACAATCCTTATCCAAATGGCATCTGACCTAAAGAATCTTAGCGTCTTTTCAACCGACGCTCTACCCGACATTAGCCATCGGCGCTTTGCTATTCTCGTTTCCGAATGGAATACGGAAGTGACCGAAGCCCTTTTTAACGGCGCGTTTCAGACGTTGCTTCAATACGGGGCAAAAGCCGAAAACATTGTTCGGGGTAACGTACCGGGCAGTTATGAACTGAGCCTCGGCGCTCAATGGTTTGCCCAACGCGACGATGTTGATGCCGTTATTGCGCTCGGCTGCGTAATTCAGGGCGAAACCAAGCACAATGATTACATCAATCATGCTGTAGCGCAGGGCCTGACAAACGTCAGTCTCAAAACCAGCAAGCCCGTTATTTTCGGTGTTCTGACGCCCAATGACCAGCAGCAGGCTCTCGACCGGGCTGGTGGTAAACATGGTAACAAAGGCGACGAAGCCGCCATAACGGCGATCAAAATGCTTGGCTTACAAAAACAGGTTTATTCGTTTCAATTTAAATGAGCGAAAGAGTGAAAGAGTAAAAGAGCGAGTAATGCCGCCAACACTCAATCACTCATTCGCTCATTCACTCTTTCACTCATTAAAAAATGCACGTCTGGAAATTTGGCGGTACGTCGGTCGGAAAGCCCGAGCGTATGCACTCGATCCGTAACCTGATTACTGGTGACGATACCCGTAAAATCGTTGTTCTGTCGGCTCTTTCTGGCTCTACGAACGCGTTATTGGCCATTGGCGAATCACTTAAGGCAAATAACGACGATGAAGCCAACCGCCAGATTGATACGCTGAAAGCGCATTACGATAGCTTTATTAGCGACCTTTATAAAACGGCGGAAGGAAAAGCCGCTGGTCAGCAGATTGTGGATAACGAGTTTTCGTTTATCCGGTCGCTGACGCGTATTAAGCCTTTTACGCTCAAGCAGGAGAAAGAACTGGTGGCCGAAGGCGAACTGCTAAGCACCCAGATTTTTCAGGCCTATCTGGCCGAAGAAGGCGTTCCGTCCACCTTGCTGCCCGCGCTGGAATTCATGCGGATCGATGCCGACAATGAGCCCGAAATCCAATACACTGAGCAGCGGCTGGCCGAGATGCTGCCCCAGCACGACGATAAGCAGATTATAGTGACGCAGGGTTTTATCTGCCGTAACCCACGGGGCGAAGTTGATAATCTCAAGCGGGGTGGCTCTGACTATACCGCATCGCTGATTGGGGGAGCTATCCGGGCCGAGGAAATTCAGATCTGGACCGACATCGACGGGATGCATAATAACGATCCCCGTATTGTCAAGAATACGTTCCCCGTTCGTGAGCTGACCTTCGACGAAGCCGCCGAGCTAGCGTATTTTGGCGCTAAGATTCTGCACCCGTCCACCATTACGCCCGCCCGAATGTTCGGGGTGCCGGTACGTCTGAAAAATACAATGGACCCGGCCGCGCCCGGCACGCTCATTGCCGACCGGACGTCAGATCAGGTATTCAAAGCCGTAGCCGCGAAAGATGGCATTACGGCACTGTACATTCATTCAACCCGGATGCTGAATGCTTACGGGTTTCTGCGTCGGATCTTCGAAATTTTCGAGAAGTACAAAACGCCGGTCGATATGCTGGCTACCTCTGAGGTATCGGTATCAGTCACGATTGATAATACCGAGCGTATTCAGGAAATCTCGGAGGAACTAAGCACGTTCTGTAACCTGGAAGAGCCCGACTATGACCAGACGATTATCTGCATTGTTGGTAATTTCAGTGCTGACAATGAAGGGGTAGCTGTGCGCGTATTCAACGCCATGAAGAATATTCCAATCCGGATGATCTCCTACGGAGGTACCGAGAGCAATCTGTCACTGCTAGTGCATAGCCGCTATAAAGCCCATGCACTGAACGCGTTGAATGACGGACTGTTTTCGTTGTAACGTTGCCTGGACCTGTCAGGTTTTGTAAACCTTGCAGGTCTTAAAACTTTTAACGGTATGACCGACTCTGAGTTCCTGCAAGCCGTAAAGCAATCCATACTGGAGATTGATCCGGGGGCCGAGGTCTGGTTGTTCGGTTCGCGGGCACGGGGCGATGCTCGTGTGGATTCGGATTGGGATTTTCTTGTACTGACGAATAAACCAACCAACAAAGTTTTGAAAGAGCAATTACGGGATAGCCTGTTCGAAATAGAGCTGTCTGCTGATAAAGTTATTGGTTCAATCATTCACTCAAAACAGGAATGGGAAAATGACTTTTGGATGACACCCTTATATCGAAACACCAAACGTGACCGTAAGCCAGTATGAGCCGTACGAAAGACGATTTAATTAGCTACCGCGTAGAACGAGCTTACGGAACATTACAAACGGCTAAGAAATTAGCTGAATCAGGCGACTGGAACGGTGTTGCCAACCGCCTATACTACGCTTGTTTCTACGCAGTATTAGCTTTATTGGCTAAGAATGACATGGACACCTACACGCATAAAGGTGTAAAGTCTATGCTTAATCAACATTTCATTAAGTCAGGTTTGGTAGACGTAGTTTGGGGGAAGATTTACCAAAAGTTGTTTGACAATCGGAATGAAGCTGATTACGAAGACTTTATTGATTTTGATGAAGAGAAAATTGGCGCATTCGTAGAGGACGCAGAGAATTTTATTAAGTTAATCACATCACTAGCTAAACAATAATTTTAATGCTACAACCTGCTTTTATCCGAGATAATCGTGATTTAACAATTGCGGGACTTAAGAAAAAACATTTTGCCAATGCAGAAGCCACCGTTGATCAGGTATTGACACTCGATCAGCAACGGCGCGACACGCAAAAAGAATTAGACGACATACTGGCACAGTCGAACGCCAAAGCAAAAGAGATCGGCGCGTTGATGAAATCGGGCGACAAAGCCGCGGCCGAAGCGGCTAAAGCCGAGACCGCCGAACTGAAGAATCGCTCGAAAGACCTCGAAGAAACGCTCCGCACAGTCGAGCTGCAGCTGCAAAACGTACTCGTTACGTTACCCAACCTGCCGCATAGCAGCGTGCCGGAAGGCCGCACTGCCGATGATAACGAAGTGGTGCTTGAACACGGTGAAAAGCCTACGCTGCACGTCAATGCACAGCCACACTGGGAGCTGATCAAGAAATATGACATCATCGACTTTGAGCTAGGTGTCAAGATTTCGGGTGCAGGCTTTCCGGTTTATAAAGGCAAAGGCGCACGGATTCAACGGGCAATGATCAACTTCTTTCTGGACGAAGCGCTCATGGCTGGCTTCCAGGAAGTGCAGCCACCCATTGTTATCAACGAAGACTCTGGTTTCGGAACGGGGCAACTGCCCGACAAAGAAGGGCAAATGTATTATGTTACGGAAGATAAGCTGTACCTGATTCCAACGGCCGAAGTGCCCATTACGAATCTGTATCGCGACGTAATTCTGGCCGAAAATCAATTGCCTGTCAAAAACGTTGGTTATACGCCCTGTTTCCGGCGCGAAGCGGGTTCGTGGGGGGCGCACGTCCGGGGCCTGAACCGCCTGCACCAGTTCGACAAAGTAGAGATCGTGCGAATCGAAAAGCCCGAAAACTCGTATGCCGCTCTGGAAGAAATGAGCCAGTATGTTCAGTCGCTACTACAAAAGTTGGAACTGCCGTATCGGGTTCTGCGGCTTTGCGGGGGCGACATGGGCTTTACGTCGGCGCTGACCTATGACATGGAAGTATGGTCGGCGGCTCAGCAGCGCTGGCTGGAAGTTAGCTCCGTTTCGAATTTCGAAACGTATCAGGCAAACCGGTTAAAACTCCGTTCGAAACTGGATGGCAAGATGCAGTTGCTGCATACGCTGAATGGGTCGGCGCTGGCACTACCGCGTATTCTGGCTTCTATTCTGGAAAACAACCAGACACCCGAAGGCATTCGTATTCCGGCTGCTCTGGTGCCCTACTGCGGATTCGAGCTGATTGATTAATCCGGATGAGGCTAACCGAAAAAGTCGCTGGTCAGACCGGCGACTTTTTCGGTTTATTAACAGCTACACGAATAATCATCGTAGCCGGGATAGCGTGGGGATAAATGGCCGTCAATTCGAATAACCCGGTCAAGTGGAATCTGCTCGCCCGTAGCCAGCTCCAGATACTCGATACCATCTGTTTCATGGATGGCTTTGGTCATTGCATTAGTACGGATAAACTCGCGTAGCTCGGTAAAATAGTCGAGCCGTACATACTTATTCAGCGGGATCAACGCCCGGAACTCGGCGTCGGTTGAAGGGGCGGATTGATTCGTTATCGTTTCCATACCAGAAGAACAAAGCCTATAAACGAAACGTGCCCCAACTTCAGGTCGGAGCACGTTTCGTTTGATATAGGGTAGTTTAGTAGCCAACCATTTCCAGTTGCTTCTGAAACTCACGCAGGATGGTTTCTTTCATCGCAATCTTACGCTTCTGCGTATTAATTTTGTTCAACACCTGCTTGTCGGCATCGTTATTTGGGTCGAGACCATCAGCGTCCTGAAGCGCAAACTGAAGGTCGCTTTTTTCCCGCTTGACGAGGTATTCCATTTCGCGAATCTTCGTCCGAATCTGTTCAGCCTTACTCTTCAGTTCAAAAGCCGGGTATTTGCGGGCCAGCACCCGGTGCAGGTAACTCAACTCAAAAATCTTATCGCAGGCTGCCCGGAACCGCTCGTTCAGAACTTTATCCTGCATTTTGAACGGAACCCGAATTTCCTTCCAGCTATTTAGCAAAACCTTTGCCCGCTCAGCAGCTGCGAAAATGTCTGACTGTTTAGATAACTTCTCGGCTTCGTCGGCCATTTTCATCTGCGCTTCAATGCGCGGGTCCACCTTCTTCTCAATCACAATGCCTTTGGCGTCATTGTATTTGGTATAGAACATGGTTGTGGCCTTCTTGAACTGCTTATACAACTTGCCGCTTTTCTTGATCGGTACCTCACCAACTTGTTTCCAGGCATTGTTGAGCCGCCGAACCTCCTGAAAAGCCGCATCCAGGTCGCCCAGGCGGTTAGCCCGAAACGCCAGCCGAATCAGTTCGTCGTATTTATCCAGTCGTTCCTGAATAACCTTGTTCTGCTCGTTGAAAAACTCCCGCCGACGCTGGAAGAAGCCATCCAGTAATTCTTGAAAACGACCTTCTACTTCAGTCTCAACCGACTTATCGACGGGACCGGTTTTGATCCATTTCGTTTTGATCTCCTGCAGGGCGTCGGCTGTTGGGCGCCAGTCGGTGCTGTCTACAATGGCTTCCGCTTCGGCAATCAGGGCCCGTTTGATCTCAAGGTTTTTAAGCTGGTTGACCGTGATGAGATCGGCCAGCAGTTTTTCCTGAGCATCCAGGCGTTCGAGTAGGGGAGGGAAGTCGCCGAGGGCATCGAAGCCGAGCAGCTTTTTTCGAAGCTGAACCAGTTTTGTTAGGTACGAGCCTTTGTTCTGAGCTTCTGCAATGTCTTTCTCTAACTGACTGACTTTGTTCTCGGCAATAATGAAGCGATTTTTAAAATAATCGAGCGCTTCCTGCTCTGTACGTTTGACTTCGCCGATCTGGCGGTCTTCATAATTCAGGTAGCCTTTTAAAAATACCTTTCCGTCTTTGACGTAACCGTATTCATCTACCAGTGAAGCGTTTTCCATTACTATACTTGGTTAAGGCTGCGCTGTGGGTTAAATTTGAGGGTAATTGCCAAACCACAAATCTATTAGAATTTAATGAGTCAGGAAACCATAATTTTCTCTATGGCGGGCGTGAGTAAAAATATTCCGCCCAACCGACAAATCCTAAAGAACATCTACCTTTCCTTTTTTTACGGTGCCAAAATCGGCGTTTTGGGACTGAATGGTTCGGGGAAATCGACCTTACTGCGCATCATTGCGGGCCTTGATAAAGGCTACACAGGTGAGGTGGTTTTCTCGCCGGGCTACTCGGTTGGTATGCTCCAGCAGGAGCCTCAGTTCACGCCTGGCAAGACCGTCAGAGAGGTTGTGGAAGAAGGTGTTCAGGAAGTGGTAAACCTGCTCAAAGAGTTTGACGAAATTAACGAAGCCTTTGGTGATCCCGACGCTGATTTTGATAAACTGATTGCCCGACAGGGTGAAGTACAGGAAAAACTCGATCATCATAATGCCTGGGAACTCGACCAAAAACTTGAACGGGCGATGAACGCCCTGCGCTGCCCCCCGCCCGATGCCCTGATTGATAATCTGTCCGGTGGAGAGAAACGGCGCGTGGCCTTGTGTCGCCTGTTACTGCAGCAGCCCGACGTGTTGCTGCTCGATGAGCCCACCAACCACCTCGACGCGGAATCGGTGTTGTGGCTGGAAGAACACCTCCGGCAGTATAAAGGAACAGTTATCGCCGTAACCCACGATCGCTATTTCCTGGATAACGTAGCGGGCTGGATTCTGGAACTCGACCGGGGCGAAGGTATTCCCTGGAAAGGGAATTACTCATCCTGGCTCGATCAGAAGCAGCAGCGCTTAGCTAAAGAAGAAAAGTCGGAGTCGAAACGGCAGAAGACGCTTCAGCGCGAGTTGGAGTGGGTACGGATGGCACCCAAAGCCCGGCAGGCCAAATCCAAAGCCCGACTGGGTGCTTACGAACGACTGCTGGATGAAGATAACCGCCAGAAAGAAGAACGGCTGGAAATCTTCATCCCGTCGGGACCGCGCCTGGGCGCAAAAGTTATTGAGGCCGAAGACGTCGCAAAAGCCTTCGGCGACCGGCTGCTGTTCGAACACCTGAACTTCCGGCTACCCCAGGGCGGCATTGTCGGTATTATTGGTCCGAACGGAGCCGGTAAAACCACACTGTTTAAGCTGATTACCGGCCGCGAGAAACCCGAGGCCGGTACGTTTGCTGTCGGCGAAACGGTAAAAATAGCCTACGTTGACCAGGAACACGATGGACTCGACCCCAATAAAACCGTCTACGAAACCATCGCAGGCGGTAACGAGTGGATTATGCTGGGGGGCAAACAGTCGAACGCGCGCGCATACGTAAGCCGCTTCAACTTCGCCGGAGCCGATCAGGAAAAGAAAATCGGTACGCTGTCGGGCGGGGAACGTAACCGCGTCCACCTGGCCATGATTCTGAAAGAAGGTGCCAATCTGCTGCTCCTGGACGAACCGACCAACGACCTTGACGTAAATACGCTACGGGCGCTGGAAGAAGGTCTGGAAAACTTCGCCGGCTGCGCCGTGGTCATTAGCCACGACCGCTGGTTCCTGGACCGTATCGCCACGCATATTCTGGCCTTTGAAGGCGACTCGCAGGTGTACTGGTTTGAAGGTAACTTCTCCGAATACGAAGAGAACCGACGTAAACGCCTGGGCACCGACGCTACTCCTACGAGGATTAAGTATAAGAAGCTGGTATAATAAAAAAGCCGAACCTACAGGTTCGGCTTTTTTATTATACCGGATTACTTCATATCACTCCCTTCGACCGCAGCAACATATTTAACTCAAAATTACAACCCGGCAATACCTCAACGGAGTCATCCCAATCGGTTAAAATCCAGCGTTCGTTAGGTTGAGCGATGAGCGTTCGTTGAGTTTTGGTTAATATCCAGAGGACTTTCTGAACGCCAAAATCGAGCAGCTTCTGTGTCTTATCATAGACGTATTCCGTCTCAGTGACATTAGCGGGTAGGTCAATCTTTACGTCCACCTCAATGACAATGCGGGGCGGCACCGAAAAGTATTTGTCGTCTAAAGGCGTTGACAGACTTGCTTGATCAAAGACGGCAATATCGTTGGAGAGATTGTTGCCAGGCCCCATGTGGAGACCCGGTTCGTTGGTAGCAATCAGGTAATCCTCGAACGGTAAGTATTTGTACAGGATGTGGATCAGCAATGAGACAACCGCCGACTGCAGGGCACTGGCACCCATAATTTCTTCTTTGGTTTTTTGACGCGATAATACCGCCCGGTGACCCCTATAATAGTAAGGTACACCGTCAATCTCTTCGTAAATCAGCGAAGCAGGAACTTTACGGGTTGTCAGCGAATTCCGCGCTGTTGTCCGGGGTGTTACGCTCATTTGCTGTACTTTTGTTTCTGATAAAGATAAGCCTTTTTCATGCATTACGGTTATTTTAATGGCACTATTGCCCCCACCGATCAACTCGCTGTTGGTACTACTGACCTCGGTTTGTTGCGCGGATACGGTTTGTTTGATTACTTCCTGACCTACAACGGGCGGCCGTTTCAATGGGATTGGTATTGGGAACGGTTTCAAAATTCGGCCCAGCGCATGCACCTGCCGCTGCCCCTGGGTAAAGAGGAAACGTATGCTGTCGTCATGGATCTGATTGAACGCGGGGGCGGTGCAGACACGGCGTTCCGGTTCGTCATGACGGGCGGCTACTCGCCCGATAGTATTAGTATTGATCGGCCGAACCTGCTTATTCTGACCGAAGAAATCCATCCGGTACCGCCCGTTCAGTATGAGAAAGGTATCAAGGTTATTCTCGACGATTACGTTCGGGATATGGCCGAAGTAAAAAGTACCGATTATAAACGGGTTATTCTGATGGCGGAGGCCATCCGGGGCGCCGGCGCATCGGACCTGCTGTACCAGAAGCGAGGTGAAATCAGCGAACTGAGCCGGAGTAACTTTTTTATCATAAAGGGCGAACGTCTCATAACGCCCAACCGGCATATTTTGCACGGGATTACGCGCCGGACAGTAATGCAATTGGCGCAGAGCGACTTCCGCGTTGAGGAGCGCCCGGTATTACTCTCCGAACTTTACGATGTCGAGGAGGCTTTCACGACCAGCTCTACGAAGAAAGTGCTGCCCATCACGCAGATTGGCGAATTGACCATCGGTGATGGGCACGTAGGCCCGAAGTCAAAATTCCTATTGGAGCGGTTCAACGAGCTGGTTAAAAACTGGTGAGCCGTAGGTTGTCCGATCATGGCTGGTTGCCGCTGCTCAGGTAACCGGCCATTTACTCTGAGCCTTCAGGACGTGTTCAATTACCTCCCGAACCGCTCCGCGTCCGGCTGGTTTTACCGAGACATAATCGCAGATCGCTTTTATTTCCTCAACGGCGTCGGTTGGACAGGCTTTCAAAACCTTTGGCCGACTCAGAATCGGGTAGTCCGGTAGGTCATCGCCCATGTATAAAACTTCGGTTTCGTTCAGGCTGTCGCGCGTAAGGTAGCCCAGGTAGGCGTTTAACTTCTGGTCAGACGGGCCGCCCATAAATACGTCTTTGACCTTGAGAACGTTGAGCCACCGGCGGATACCTTCGGAGTTGGCAACTGAAACAATTCCTACCCGAAACCCGGCCTGCAACGCCCGTTCAATAGCGTAGCTATCCTTAATATCGAAGGTTCGGTACTGTTCGCCCGTATCCAGTAAATGAACATCGCCGTTCGTTAAAACCCCATCTATATCAAAAATGAATGTCTTGATCTGCCTGAATCGCTCCTGTAAATCGGTCATGACGTAAGTTTAGCGCAAATAGGACTGACTGTTCTGTATTTTTGTTCAATGAATAGCCTCACTTCATCCGAAGCTGAATTGCCGCCCGCGTTTCAGGAACAGATGCAACAGCAGTTAGGTCCCGAATTTTCGGTCTTTGCTGCCGCACTTACGCAGGATACGCCCGTAAGCATCCGGGTAAACCCAGAAAAAAACGCCATGGCTACAACCGGACTAGAGCCGGTTCCTTGGTGCGCAGAAGGGTTTTATTTACCTGAACGCCCCAGTTTTACGCTCGATCCGCTGTTTCAGGCTGGTGCATATTACGTACAGGAAGCCTCGTCGATGCTTCTGAACGAAGCGCTTCGGCAAACAGCTAATCTGAACCGGCCCCTGCGGGTTCTGGATTTATGCGGGGCACCGGGTGGCAAAAGTACGCTCCTCGCTTCGGCTCTGTCGCGCGATAGTTTGCTGGTTTGCAACGAGGTCATCCGCAGTCGGGTGTCGGTGTTACGCGAGAATCTGGACAAGTGGGGTTTTCCAAATGTAGTTGTCAGCAATCATGATCCGGAGGACATGAGTAATCTGGCTGGCTTCTTTGACGTGGTGGTGGTTGATGCACCCTGCTCGGGCGAGGGGCTGTTTCGTAAAGATCCCGATGCTATGCAGGAATGGTCACCGGCTAACGTGCAGCTTTGCTCCGCTCGTCAGAAACGGATTCTGGCCGCAGCCGCACCCCTTCTCGATGAAGGCGGTTTGCTCATCTACAGCACCTGTACGTATAACGATGCCGAGAATCGGGATAATCTTCAGTTCCTTTCCCAGAACGGCTTCCGCAGCCGGCCGCTCGATTTGCCGACTGACTGGAATATTGTGGAGAAGGCCGTAGACAATGCGGTTGGCTATCAATGTTATCCGCACCGGGTTCGGGGCGAAGGGTTTTTTATCAGTGTGTTTCAAAAAACAGCGTTCACCGCTTCGGTAAAGCTGGATGCACGAACCTTCCGAACCATCCGCGCACTTCGACCTAGGGAGACGGCGTCAGCGGCCAGATGGCTGCAACAGCCGGGCGATTTTTCGTTCTGGGAAAAACCCAATGGCGACGTAATGGCGCTGTCTAAAGCATTGGAAAAGCAGTTTCTTTTTCTGGACAGCGCCCTGCGTAACAAAGGATTCGGGCTGGAAATGGGGCAGTTTAAAGGGCACGATTTTATTCCCTCTCATCCGCTGGCGCTCAGCACAGCCATTAATCAGCAGCTACCCGGCATCGCACTAAGTAGAGAAAACGCGCTCCGGTTTTTTAAGAAAGAGAACCTCGTCCTGGATCAACCCGTAAATGGCTGGTTACTGGCGCAATACAACGGCCTGAATCTGGGCTGGGTAAAAGGCGTTGGCAATCGGGTGAATAACTACCTGCCCAAGGACTGGCGTATCCGCATGGATATTAAAGAATACGTATGAAACGGCTATTGACCATTATCGGCCTGCTGCTGGCGTTGATCGTCGTCGGGTATCTGCTTGGGCCATCGGTACAGTCCGGTCCAATCAAACCGGAATATATCAGGCTCGATGCTGACCTGGTTAAATTGGAGCAAAGCATTCAGGCATCTGAAGCAAAGGCAAACCTGCGTCCCGACAACGAAGCGCGGATTATCTGGGCCGATAGCACCCGAAAAGTTAAAACGCCGTACAGCATCGTCTATATTCCCGGTTTTACGGCGAGTTGGGCCGAAGGTGATCCGATCCATAAGCAGTTGGCTAAACAGTTTGGCTGTAATCTTTACCTGAGCCGTACGTATGAGCACGGAGTTAACTCACCCGACGCACTTAAGGGCTTGACGCCGTCCACCTACGCGGGTTCGGCCGAGCGGGCGCTGGCTATTGGTAAAGCGCTGGGCGATAAAGTCGTCGTAATTGGTACGTCGGCGGGGGGAATGCTAACACTTTATCTAGCGGCCCGCCACCCAGAAATTCATGGCCTGATCTTGTATTCACCCTGTATCGCGGCTACCAACCCGGCACTCAAGCTCGTAACTAAACCCTGGGGGCAACAGCTACTTGAACGGGTTTTCGGGGGCGAACACGTAACGGTTACGCATTATGGTCCTAAACGCGGGCGTTACTGGCTGACCGAATACCACACCAATGGGTTGATTGCGCTCCAGACGATGCTTGATCAGTACATGACCACAGAGGAGTTTCAGAAGGTGAAGCAGCCTGTATTCATGGGGTACTATTACAAGGACGAAGACAATCAGGATAAAGTTGTTTCGGTAGCGGCTATGCTGAATATGTTTGATCAGTTGGGCACCCCCGCTGCGTTGAAAGAAAAGAAAGCCTTTCCCAACGCCGGCGAACACGTAATTGCGTCGCACTTTACGTCGGACGATCTGAATGGCGTTTATCAGGCGACGAAAGCATTCATGACTAATGTATTGAAACTGCCGCCAGCCCCAGCCACGATGCCGCTTGTGGCCATCCGGCCAAAAAAATAAGCTAACTTTGACCGTTTAATTGGTTTGGTTGTTTAACTGTCTGTTTGTTCGCACGTTGCGGCCTCGCCAGGCTAAAAACAATCAACCAACCGCCATAGCCAATACTGCAACTGCGAGCCGTGCTGGGCGGAACTGTCGATAACCAAATCTAACACAATGGCTTACGGATTACTGAACGGTAAACGCGGCATCATATCAGGTGCCCTTGACGAGAAATCAATCGCCTGGAAAGTCGCTCTGAAGGCGAAAGAAGAAGGCGCGACCTTTACGCTGACCAACGCGCCGATTGCGATGCGCATGGGGGCAATTAAACAGTTGGCTGAGCAGTGTGAAGCCGAGATTATTCCAGCCGACGCTACGTCGGTCGAGGATCTGGAAAACCTGTTTACCAAATCGCAGGAGGTGCTGGGCGGCAAAGTGGACTTTGTGCTGCATAGCATCGGCATGAGCCCTAATATTCGGAAAGGCAAATCCTATACCGACCTGAACTACGACTGGTACAAGCAGAGCATTGATATTTCGGCAATGTCGTTCCACAAAATGATGCAGACGGCCTATAAACTCGACGCCATCAATGAGTGGGGCTCGATTGTGGCCCTGACCTACATGGCGGCTCAGCGGACGTTTTCGTTCTACGGCGACATGGCCGATGCTAAAGCCGCCTTGGAGTCGATTGCCCGCAGCTTCGGCTACCACTACGGTAAATTCCGGAATGTACGCGTCAACACCGTATCGCAGTCACCCACGCCTACGACGGCTGGTGGCGGCATCGGCGGTTTCGAACAGTTCTATGATTATGCCGAGAAAATGGCCCCGCTGGGCAACGCAACGGCCGATCAATGCGCCGACTACGTCGTTACGCTATTTTCGGACTTGACCCGCATGGTTACGATGCAGAACCTCTTCCACGATGGCGGCTTCTCGATGACCGGTGTGTCGGAAGATGTTATGGCGTTGATTAACAAATCCTAACGGAACCAGTAAATAACATGAGACGGGGCGTCGTACGTATAGCAGCTATACGTAAGACGCCCCGTCTCGCTTGGGCCAATGCAGGAAAGGTTTAAAACTTGATCTCCTGCGTTAGGTAAGTCGCCTGATTATCACCGTTTATCCGAACGGTAGCCCGCAGCGGTTTGGCATTCCAGTCAATTGTAATCAGACCATAGTTGAGTTTTGACACCATATCGCCAACGCGGTGACGGTTGGCTTCCTCGTGCGGAGCCGAAACATGAGTCAGGCCGCTGCTGGTAATATCATACAGAGCGTAACTCAGGCCCGGCACCTGCACCCGCGAGACTTCGGCCATATGCCGGTCGCCACTGATGAATAAAGCGCCTTTAGGTTTTGTTTTGCTCAGTAGGTCCAGCAGTCGCTGGCGGGCAGTCGGGAAATTGGCCCATTTCTCATAAACATGTTCTTCGGGCAACACCTGAATGCCGCTGCCAATAATGTGTACGTCAGCATCGGAGTTGGTCAGTTGTCGCTCAAGCCATTGCCACTGCGCTTCGCCCAGCATATCGCCCGAAGGGTCTGGTACGTTCGCCTTACCATCTTTCTTCAGCGGGTCGCGAAAATAGCGGCCGTCCAACAGAATTACTTTCACGCGTTTGCCCTTGGGTCCATATACGTGTGCCGAGTAAGCGCCTTCCTGTTTACGTAACGGACTGTTTTCCGGAACATCCAGAAAGTTCAGCATGAGTTGCTGGCTATCCTTCCGGCGGGGATACTCTTTGCCGCCGTCATTTACGCCGTAATCATGGTCGTCCCATACGCCAATGACCGACGCCGATTGGCGCAGTTGCTGGTACACCGGATTTGACTTCTGACGGTTATACTTGGCCGTGAGTGTATCCATGATCTCCGAGTCGCCGTAAATATTATCGCCGAGCCATATCCAGACGTCTGGCTTCTGCGCTACAATGTCGTCCCATAACGGTTGCGGTCGTTTCTGGTCGCTACAGGAGCCAAAAGCAATCGTCGAGACAGAATTCTGCTGAGAAGCAGCCGAGCCCGGCTGTGAATTGCGGCAACCAGCTAACAATACACACCCAAGCAAGCTAAGTGAAAGCAAAGATTTCATTTGAGCAAGTTCAATTTTTGGGCTAAAGGTAAGTCGACCGCTTTGTTTGCCGACAGAATTCAAAATTTGTTAACAGTGATTAAAGTTCTACTACAGCCACCCGGCTGTTGCCATCGTTCCCTTTTTCAACCTGAAGCTGAACGCTGATCCGTTCTTTTATTTCCTGACGGTGCGAGATGATACCAATCGTTTTATGGCTGTCCTGCTGTAGCTTTTCCAGCATGACGATGGCTGTATCGAGCGCATCGGGATCAAGTGTGCCAAAGCCTTCATCCACAAACAAGCTATCGATCTGCACATTTTGAGAGGCCAGGTCCGATAACGCAAGCGCTAATCCTAGGCTGAGCGTAAACGTTTCTCCGCCCGACAAACTGGTTACGGTCCGCTCGGCATTACCCTGGTACTGATCCAGAACGTAAAGCTCATCCTGCCCGTCGCGGGGCTTTAATAACAGGTAGCGATCCGATAAATCACGAAGGCGTCGGTTAGCCAGGCCGATTAACTGCGCCAGTGTTAAGCTTTGGGCAAATCGACTGTACTCATCCCCTTTTGCGCTACCGATAAGCCGGTTCAATTCACGCCAGGGCATAGCCTCGGCTTCCAGTTTCGCCAGTTCTTTTGCCAGCTTCGCCTGTCGCTTACGGTCGCGGTCGTTCGCACTAAGCTGAGCCTTTACGTTGCCTAACTGTTCCATTCGCTGCCGTTGCTCTTTCTCCAGGTCTTTGACCTGTTGCCGAACTGACTCTCCGGTTAAGTCAGTTTGTCGCTTTTCTATAGCCTCTTTTCGCTTAGAGGTTGCCTGATCCCGGCGCGATGAGATACTAAGCGCTTCATCGCTGAGCGTTTTCTGAATCTCCTGGTATTGACGTAGAGTCGGTGTATCAAGCAGACAGGCGCGGGCGGAATCTATATCGCTCAGGCCCCGCTCGACCAGGACAGGCAAGAGCTGGCTCGTTAGCATATTGATCTGCTGATCGGCATCGGCTAACGCTTTATTAGCATGTTCAGCTAACCCTCGCTGCGAGGCCAGTTCACCCTTGACGGTATTGAATCGCTCGGTAAGCTCGTTACAACGGCCCTGAATGTCATCGCTGGCGAATAGACGTTCTTTCTCGCTGATAATTTGCTGCAGCGCAGCCGAACTTTCCCGGACAATCTGCAGGTCGTCAGCTAAACGACGTAATGCCTTCTCTTCTTCCCAGAGGGATTGTAATATCACTAACTCGCCACGCTGTACTTCGGCCAGTTTCTGGGTGTCGCGTAACGATTCTAATTCCAGAGTCGGGTCTAAAGCCAGTTCGGTTAACTGCTCGCTAATCGTCGTTTTGCCCGAAGCGAACACCTTTCGCAGTTGAATGCGTTGCTGGTCAAGGCTTTGCTCATCGGCTTCTGCCTTAATGATACTATCATGCAGAGTATCGTGCTCCTGTTTCTTATTACTTAAGTCCTCCGTTACCAACCGAAGCTTGACTTCCAGCGTACCGGCCTGCTGCACATAGTGCTGAACGTAAGGATGATCGAGCGAACCACATAGCGGACAGGGTTCGCCAGCTACAAGCCCTTCCCGAAGCTTTTCGAGATTAGCCTCCTGAGCCAATCGGAATTTTTGTTGCTCCAGGTCTTTTCGTGACTTATCGAGGAGGTCAAGTTTCTGGGCAAGCTGCTCCAGTAAGGGTTTGTTAATTTTCAGAAAATCACGCTTTTCATTAATCTGCGCTTTCAGGTTCATTCCCTCAATCAGTCGCTGCTGTTGCTGTTCCTGAAGCTGAATTAACGCGGAGAGCTGTTTTTCCTGCTCAACATAACGACCGATCTCCTCCTGCAACCGCTCGGGCGTCATCATTGGGTAATCGTTCTCCAACTGAACCAGTCGCACACCAGTTTCTTTACATCTACTCGTTACCTGTAGCGTTACCTGCTCAAGATCATTCAGGTCCAGCGTGCGAAACCAGGGCTGCGACGCCGTTGTCAGCGTATGCTGAATGGATTGATAAGGTTTAGCCGCCCGTTCCTGCTCGTGTTCGATCTGCCGCGTAAGCGCAAGAACTTTATCCCGAAATGCATTAAGATCGGCATCGAACGACTGCTCAGTAACGGATGGCTGCTGGGTCAGTTCCCGCACCTCATCAATAAGGGCGGTTAATCGGATTTGCAGTTCCGTAACGGCCCCCTCGGCAAGCTCTCGATCACGTAGAGCCTGGCTTCTGTTTGATTCTGCATTCGCCAGGTCCGCAAACGCTGTGGCTAAATCCGCTACCTGTTCGTGCCGGGTTAACCGCTCGGCGCTCGGCGCAAAAGCTTGCTGGCGCGTATCCAGACTTAGTTGTTGACGTTCCAGCTTTGCCAACTCTTCGTCGGCCGCCGTAACAGCATCCACCAGCGTTACCTCATGGCGATAAAACTGTACGTCTTTTTCAAGATCGCCAAGCCGCGTTTCAATATCTTTCTGCTCGGCATTCAGCTCCGCAACCCGTTCGTCTGATAGAAAGTCGATGAGGGTAACTTCGCGCTGTTTATCCTTAATTCGCTCATCATAGCCTTTGTTCTGCTGGTGCGCCCCCTGACTAAGCCGTCGGTAAATGTCGGTGCCGGTTATTTGTTCCAGCAGCTTACTCCGATCGCCCGAGGACGCTTTTAGAAATTTGTCGAAGGCCCCCTGCGCCAGGACCATCGACCGGATGAACTGTTCATACGTCAGGCCGATTTTTTCAGTATTCAGCGAAGGAACATCACGTTTCTTGTTAGAAAGCAGATTGCCGTCGGGCAACTGGGCAACTTCCATATCATAGTCGTTCCAATTGCCGTTACGGTTCTTTTCAATGGACCAGCGCGACCGGTAAGCTTGTCCTTTTAACTCATACTCAACTTCAGCATAGGCCTCGGTCTTGGGTTCGTTAGCGGCCCGTTGATTGATGATTAAACCCTCTGCTACGATTTTATCCCGGGAAAGGCCAC